>LKUD01000093.1 GCA_001412355.1 Methanoculleus sp. SDB | reverse complement strand
TGCTCCGGCCGTGGGAACCGACGACGATGAGGGAGACCTGCTCCGCATCTGCGATCCGGACGATCCCGGTGGCGAGGATGGCTTCGATGATATGAGGCGGTACCTCGAACACCGCCTCATCGAGCGAGAGCCTGATGTCGCTCATCTCCCGCCGGGCGTTCTTCCGCCGGAACCGGATCAGCTCCGCCTCGTATTCCCCTTCGGGATTGATAAATGCCAAGGGCTGCGAGAGCACGACATTTACGTCACGCTCGTCAATCACATGCAGGAGGACAACCTGCGTGCACCCGGCATCCCTGAGCTGCCGAATGTAGCCGGGCGCCCGCGCGACTAATCCATCAGGTCATGAGAAACTACCACCGGATGAGGGGAAAAACCCGTTCGACCATGTCCGGAATCATTATCTCGCCCGACAGGAGGAGAGTAGGTATGGAACAAACCATACTCGTCGCCTACGCCACCCGGTACGGCTCCACCCGCGAGGTGGCGGAGGCGATAGGGACGGCGCTCCGGGAGGAGGGGGCGGCGGTCGATGTCGTGCGGGCGGACGAGGTTGCCGATATCACGCCGTATGCCATGGCCGTCATCGGGAGCCCGGTCTACGCCGGAAAGTGCCTTCCCGATGCCCTCGCCTTCGTGACCCGGCACCGCGAGGCCCTCGAGAGGATTCCGGTCGCGGTCTTTGCCGTCGGGATCCTCATCGCCGAGGACACGCCCGGGAACCGGCAGAAGGTGCGGGCGGCACTCGACCCGGTCCTACAGCTCGTCACGCCCGTTTCCACCGCCCTCTTCGCCGGCAAACTCGACCCGAAAGCGCTCCCGTTCCCCCTGAGAATAATGCTGAAGGTCATGAAAACCCCGGAGGGCGACTACCGGAACTGGGACGCAATCAGGAGCTGGGCGAAGCGTCTCGGGGCCGGGAGCGGGTAGCGGGACGCATGCCCCTCTCCGGAAGGCTGCCGGAGGAGAAACGTCGGTAAATCCGCGTCATATGCTCTCGCAGAGAGCGGAGGGATGTGCAGACACCCGCTATGGCGGCGGGCGGCTTTCCTTCGTTCATCTTCAGGGATTCATTCTCCGGATACCGCGGCTGCTTCCGGGTATATGCCGGGAACAACTGCTCCTGCCATTTGCCGTAATCAGGGCTGCACGGGCAGATACCTTTATGGTTATCAACTCCATTCACTCGAACAGTCATGAAGCCGATATCCGTCCTGTACGTCGATGACGAGGTTTCCCTCCTTGAAATTTGTAAAATCTTCCTGGAGCGAAGCGGAGACTTTACCATGACTACCTGTGAAAGTGCACAGGATGCAATCAGGCTTCTCTCCGGTGAATCGTTCGACGCAATCATTTCAGACTACCTGATGCCGGGGATGGACGGAATCCGGTTCCTTCAGCACCTCCGGGAACATGGAGACGAGACCCCTTTCATCATCTTCACCGGCAAAGGACGGGAAGATGTCGTCATCGAGGCCTTAAACAGCGGGGCAGACTTCTACCTCCAGAAAGGAGGGGACCCGAAAGCGCAGTTTCTCGAACTCTCAAAAAAAATCCAGTACGCCGTCGCCCGAAAGAGGAGCGAGATGGCGCTCCGGGAGAGCGAGGCGTTCCTCGACAGCATCTTCTCGAGTATCCAGGACGGCATCTCAGTGCTTGACAGATCCTTCACCATCATCAAGGTAAACAGGACCATGGAGGAGTGGTACTCCCGGGAGATGCCGCTTATCGGCAGGAAGTGCTGGGAGGCATACCGGGGGCTCAGCGAACGGTGCGAACCCTGCCCGTCCTATCAGGCCCTGCAGACCGACAGGCCTGCCCGCGAGATCGTTCCGATGGTCGATGCCGGCACAACGATCGGCTGGATTGACCTGTACAGCTTTCCACTCGTCGATTCTGCCAACGGAGAGACGGTCGGCGTGATCGAGTACGTCCGCAATATCACTGCGGAAAAACAGGCACAGGACGAACTGAAGAATGCGTACGAGCAGATCTCCGCAGCCGAAGAGAGACTGAGGGGGCAGTACGAAGAGCTGGCTGCCGCACAGGCAGAACTGCAGAAACAGCAGCAGCAGCTGGAGGAGGTCACCGGCACAGTCCCCGGTGTTGTCTACCAGTTTTATATCCGTTCTGACGGATCGATGGGATTTCACTATGTCAGCGGCCGTGCACAGGAGGTCCTCGGCCTCAGCAGTGATCCCACGGATTTCTTCGGGCGGTTCACTGCGCAGGTCGATCCCCGCGACCGTGAGGCCCTCCTCGGCTCCATCAATACGGCCGTACGCTCGCGATCCCCCTGGGACTTTGAAGGCCGGTTTGTCAAATCCTCAGGAGAGACGATATGGTTCCAGGGACAGTCCCGGCCGCTGGATCGCGGGAACGAGCTGGTATATAGCGGCTTACTGACCGACATCACAGACCGGAAACGTGCGGAAGAGGAGCTGGTAGAGAGCGAGGAACGGTACCGTATCATCGTTGAAACTGCCAATGAAGGGATCTGGACGATAAATGCCGATTTTATCACCACATTTACCAACCGGAAGATGCGGGAGATGTTCGGCTACAGTGCCGGGGAGATGCTGGGACACCCGGTCTGGGATTTTGTCCCGGCCGAAGAGGTCGAGTCGATGAAACAGAGCCTTCATCAGCGGCGGACCGGCAAACCGGGTCGCTACGAGCGCCAGTGGAGAAGAAAAGACGGCTCAACCGTATGGTGCCTGACCTCGGCAACACCCCTCTTTTCACCTGAAGGCACGTTTCTGGGGTCGTTTGGCATGTTCACCGACATCACGGAACGCAGGCGGACGGAACAGGCCCTGCGGGACAGCGAGGAGAAGTACCGGACGCTGGTCGAGACCACCGGCGATTTCATCTGGGAGGTCGATACGCACGGGATCTATACGTACGTCAGCCCGCAGGTTCGGGAGATACTCGGCTACGAACCAGATGAGATGATCGGCAAAACTCCGTTTGATTTCATGCCGCCTGCCGAAGTACGGCGCGTTGCGGCTGAGTTCAGCCGGTCTGCCGCATCGTACCTCCCCATAGCAAACCTTGAAAATGCATGCGTCAGGAAGGACGGGAGGACAATAATCCTTGAAACAAGCGGCGTGCCAAAGCGGGAAAAAGATGGCGGGTACATCGGCTACCGCGGGATCGACCGCGATATTACGGAGCGGAAAAAAGCGAAAGAACAGCTTCACTCACGGCAGGTGCTCCTCGACGCTGTTCTGGACTCGACGGACAACGGGATTCTGGTCGTCAGCGACTCCGGCGAAGTGCGGACCATGAACCGACGGTTCAGGGAACTCTGGCGGATACCGGAAGACCTCTTCGCATCCGGCAACGATGTAGCCCTGCTGGCATATGTCGCGGATCAGCTCCGGGATCCGGAAGCGTTCCTTGCTGAAGTGAAGCGTCCGTACGCGACGGATGAAGAGAGCAGGAGTACAATCCGGTTCAGGGACGGCCGAATCTTCGAGCGGTACTCCCGTATTGTCAGGCGGGAAGGCCGGCAACACCGACTGTGGTCATTTCGGGACATCACGGAGCAGAAACGGACCGAGGATGCCCTGCGCGAGAATGAGAACCGGCTCCGGCTTGTCACGGACAACATGGTGGATCTGATCACCCGAATCGACAGAAACCGCACGGTAGTCTACTGCAGCCCCTCCGCGGAGCGGGTGACCGGATACCCCGCTGCATATCTTATCGGCCATACGGTAACTGAATTCATCCACCCGGACGACACGGAGCGGGTCATACGACAGATTCGTGCTGCCATCGGGCAGCACCTCCCTTCGGTCCGGCTCGAATACCGGTATCGGACGAAGCAGGGGGACTGCCGCTGGTTCGAGTCCGAGACCCGCATCCTTTATGATAAAAGCGGGGAATATGACGGCGCGATCTTTACCATTCGGGATATCACCGACCGGAAGCAGGCCGGGGAAACACTCCGCGAGAGCGAGGAGCGGTACCGGAGCGTCATCGAGAACATCGAGGACGGATTTTTCCGGACAGATCGGGAAGGGCGGGTGGTGATGGTCAGCCCGTCTGCAGTGCGGATGACAGGCCATGCTTCAGTGGAAGCGGCGATCGGTGTGCCCATGGTCTCGATATACCGTAATCCTGATGCACGGGATACGCTGCTGGACATGATGCGGAAGCAGGGCAGCGTTCGCGATTACGAAGTCGAGATCCGGAAGAAAGACGGTTCGGTCTTCTGGGGATCGATCAGCGCCCATTATCTGTATGACGAAAGCGGGGCTGTAAACGGGACGGAGGGGATTATCCGCGATATTACCGAACGCAAAAATATGGAGAACGCACTCCGTCTGGCAAACCGGAAACTCCTCCTGCTGGGAAGCACCAGCCGGCACGATATCATCAACCAGCTCACGGTACTGCAGGGATATCTCGAACTCCTCGAGATGAAACTGACCGACCCATCAGCCGCACAGCTCTATGACAGGATTACATCTGCTGCCCAGCGCATCGCAGCAATACTGCAATTCACAAAAGAATACGAGAACATCGGGGTCAGAGCCCCCGTATGGAAAGAGATCCGCACGCTCGTGGAAACCGCGGCAGGACAGGTCGTGCCCGCAAACGTGAAGGTTGTATGCGACATTCCGGCACGGTGCGAAGTGTTCGCCGATCCGCTGATTGCCCGGGTCTTTTACACCCTGATGGACAATGCCGTCCGGCATGGCACACCGATCGGAACCATCAGGTTTTCTGTGCAGAAAACCGGGGATGACTGCCGTATTGTCTGCGAAGATGACGGAGCGGGAATTTTGGCGGACGAGAAGGAGAAGATCTTTGCAAAGGGCTTTGGGAAAGGGACCGGGCTCGGACTCTTCCTCGCCCGCGAGATCCTTGCGATCACCGGCATCACCATCCGGGAAAACGGAGAGCCGGGGAAAGGGGCGCGGTTTGAGATCGTGGTTCCCGAGGGGATGTACCGGATCGGAGGGCGGGATACGCCCGGTGCGGGCGGCTCACCCTCGTGATGGGGACGGACAGGAACACGTCGGGTTCCGCCGGTTCGGACGTTCGGTGCGAATCCCGCTCCTTCCGCCGCGGACAGGCCGCTCATGTAATACAGTGGCCGGCTGACAGGGAGAGGAACGCCCCCGGGCCGTCTCGCGCCTCTTCCGGGGACACAAAGAATTATCATCATAGAAGGATACAAAGAGTCGTTAATAAAGGACTGATGTATATGGGATTTATCGATGAATTTCAGGCATTTATTGCCCGGGGCAACGTAATAGAACTGGCGGTCGCATTCATCATCGGTGGAGCGTTCGGAAAGATCGTATCCTCGCTGGTAAACGATGTGGTGATGCCCCCGATCGGACTCCTGCTCGGCGATGTCGATTTTACCAACCTCTTCATCGATCTCTCCGGACAGGGCTTCACCAGCCTCACGGCAGCGAAGGATGCGGGCGCCGCCGTCATAGCATACGGATCGTTCATCAATACGATCATCGAATTCCTGATCATTGCGCTGGTCATATTCCTGCTCGTCAGGCAGATCAACAAAATGCAGAAGAAGGAAGAAGAAAAGCCGGCCCCGCCACCCGAACCGAGCAAAGAGGTCGTGCTGCTTTCGGAGATTCGGGATCTGCTCAAAAAATAACATCCCGACCATTTTTCGGGTGTATTGGCTTTCCGGTCGTCGCACCGGGCCTAAGACCGCAGAATCGCACTCACGTATCCCGGACGTGACAGTCCCCTGTGAAATCTCAGGGCACCACCGCCATTGCAAAAGGGAATTCTTCTCCTTTCACTCCCGATAGGATGCCCGATCGATCCGCGTGAGCCTCTTTACAAACAGTACCGCCCAGATGTACCCCACCAATCCGCCGAGGATGTTTCCCGATACGATGCCAAAATAGACACCCTGTGCTCCGAATCCGAAGATGACACCAAGGACATAGGAAAAGACCACAACGAAGGCCAGAGTCCGGAGGAGGTTGATGACAAGCGAGGTGAATCCATGCCCCGTTCCCTGGAATACCGAAGAGGAGAACATGCCCAGAGGGACGAAAGGATAAAAGAGACACATGGTATGGAAGAAGATGAGGAACCCCGGAATGAGATGAACGCTCTCAGGGGAGTAGGTGAAGAGCGCCGTAATCTGGGGAGACAGCAGGTACGTGAGGAAACTGATCACAAGGGCGATGATGACACCGATGGTGATCGCATACCGATGCACGATTTTGATCTTCTCAAATTCCCGTGCCCCATACGCCGCGCCTGTAACAGCGACGACAGAAGTGGCGATTCCAACCAGCGGGACGATGGCAAACATCACGATTCGCCATCCCGAGGTGTAGATGGCAACGGCATCGGTGCCTGCGATGGTGACGAGGATGAGGTTTATCGCGATCGCCATGACCGAGAGGAGGAGAAATTCCAGACTGGCAGGAAGTCCCACACCGAGAATTGCGCGGAATATCGTGGTTTGAGGAGCAAATCCCCGGAATGAGAGTTGCACGTAGGTATCCCGCCTGATAAAGATCCAGTAAGCAAGGAGGACCATGACGGACATAATGGAGATGACCGTTGCAATGGCTGCCCCGGCAACCCCGAGCCCGGCCCAGTAGATCAGGATGGGATCGAGGATAATATTGAGAATGGACGATAATGCCATGGCATACATGGTCCGTTTTGTGTCCCCTTCCGCCCGGAGGATGGCGTAGGCCATCTGCACTGCAAGGAAGAAGATTGTCCCCAGAAATACTATCCGCCCATATTCCACGGCAATATCGGTCACGGGACCTGCGCCCAGCAGTACGACGATAGGACGGAGAAAGAGGACGAAGAACACCATCAGTGCAGCGGATACCCCCAGGGACAGTATAAAGGCGTGAGTTGCCGCGTTTTCCGCACCCTGTTTATCGCGTGCCCCTATGCGCCGTGCAACGACAGAGGTGGCACCTGCCCCGAGCCCGTTCGAGAGCCCGATCAGGATCATGAAGAGCGGGGTTACGAAACCGACGCCGGCCAGTGAATCTGCCCCGAGGCCCGCCACCCAGATCGCATCGGCAAGATTGTATATCGCCATCAGCACCATGGCAATAATCATCGGCCCTGCGAGCTTCCGGACGGCGATCTTCGGATCCCCCCGGAGGATACGCACCCCACGGGTCACCTCTTCATCCAATGCGGTATCCGGCCCGTCAGACCGGACCTCAGGAGCCGGATCAGTCATTGCCGTCTCCCGGATCTGCGATGAGGAGACGGTGGTCGGCGAAGATGAGGGCGGAGATCAGGGTGCATGCAGATACCACATCCTAACAAAGAGCATAGAAAGCATATTAAAAGGTGTTATTCAGAACGACTGCCTGCACGCCGGGGAGTCGCAGACGGCGTTTATCCTTCCCGGACCGCTCGTGCCCCTCCCTTTTGCACCTCCCGGACCGCTTCGATCTCCGGGATGTCCGTTCCGCCGAGCAACGCGACTATCGCCTGCACATACGGCTCCTGCCGTGTCATGCTCGGGGACGAAACGGGGTCGGTGCGCCGGCCTTTCCGGCCCATTTTCGCATGCCCGGTGGAGATGTAATGCAGGAAATCCTCTTTTGAAAGGCCCCACCGGCAGTTTACGGAAAGCCCGACGAAATCGGGGTTCGCCGGGTGGGAAAACAGCACCGCCCGCGTCCCGGGGAGCGGAACCGGGCCGCCGTTCTTCGATGCGGCCAGTTCGACGACCCGCCGCCACAACCGGTCGCAGGCAACCGGTGCATGGGGACACGTCCTGCAGTACCGGTTCGAAGGCGGCGAGCCGTCGCCTCCATAGTGACGGCAGAAGGTCACATCCATACATGGGTACTCTACAGGGAGAAGCATGAAGCAACCGGTCCGGCTGCCCGGCAGCTGCCTCCGTCTCCCCCGGGCCTTTTTTTAGTTTTTTATCCCGCGTATCACAAGCCCGTAGGGATGGGCAACGACATGCCAGTCTTTGATATGCGAACTTCCGAGCAGATCCATGATCTCATCGCGGGTGTACGCCGCTTTTACCGAGGTTTCAAAACCGGGCCGGATCGCGGGCGGTTCACAGGATTCGTACATGTACCGGTAGATTTCAGGGGAGAGATCGCGCCGGAGATCGGTGATGCAGAAACGCCCGCCTGTTTTCAGGACCCGGGATATCTCGTCAAAGACCAGACCGGGTGATTCCCATTCATGGAGTGAACCGTTCGAAAAGACCGCATCAAACACGCCGTCGTTAAAAGGCATCCCGATGGCATTCCCTTCCTCATAACGAACACGGGGGGAGAGACCGTAGCCGGCAGCGTTTTTTTCTGCGATAGCAATCATCGCCGGACTGATCTCAAGACCGACCAGCCGCGTCCCTTCGGTTGCCTTCAGCCACTCAAGCCCGAGGTACCCGGGGCCGGGCCCGATCTCCAGCGCCACTCCCGATCTGATTCCCGATTCGAGGAGCGCCGCGACAGGCAGGTGTCCGTCATCCCTCATCTTCTTCTGCATCATTTCATAGGCTGCGACAGTCGTCTCATCCTGGATACCTTCGTCAGTTTCCGGTTCTCTCTGTTCAAACATTCCCTGTCACCCGATTTTCTGAAAATTCATTCTCAATACAGCGTTCATCCGCCACATCCTCATTTCCCTGAGCCTGAAATGAGTCTTTCACCGTTATCACTCCCCGTCACTCCGCCGGACGACGAGAACCGGCTGCCGTGCATGGCGGATCACGTTCTCGGAGACCGATCCGAGCAGCATCTTGCTGATATTGCTCCGGCCGTGGGAACCGACGACGATGAGGGAGAC
>LKUD01000092.1 GCA_001412355.1 Methanoculleus sp. SDB | reverse complement strand
TTACCGAATGGAAGGAGCAGAAAAAAGAGATCGAACGGCTGCAGAAGAAGTGCGTCTCCCTCGAGATGGACCGGCTTACCGCCGAAGTGGTGGCGGGTGTGCCGGTTGCCGTCCATGTACTCGACGCCACGCCCAAGGAGCTTGTCACGCTTGCTACGAAAATTGCTGACGGCGGTGGCATTGCCGTGCTTGCCGGAGGCGAAGAGCGGATTCATGTCGTCGTGTCGTCGGGAACGGAACGGGTTGATGCACGCCCCGTCGTGCAGGCGATTTGCGAGATGATCGGCGGCAGGGGCGGAGGGAAACCCGTCCTTGCACAGGGAGGGGGCACCGATCGGGAACACCTGGAAGATGCCCTCGAGGCCGCCCGTTCGGCCATATATGCGGATCTTAATGAATGACGATGTGATCGTGCTTGAACCGGGCGACGAACGGGCACAGAAGATAGCCCGTGCGATGGCAAGCCAGACGGCTGCCGACGTGCTCTCGGTCCTTAAAAACGGTGACCGCACATCGTCTGAAATTGCCGAGGCGCTCGCGATTCCCATGACAACGGTGACCTATCACATTGGGAACCTGATGGAAGCGGGCATGATTGATATCGTGAAGACACGGTGGAGCAGGAAGGGCCGCGAAGTAAAGATATACGGGCTTCGCGATCAGCTTGTCATCGTCTCGCCGCGCACCAGCGATGTCCGCGCGATTCTCCTGAAGTATGCGGGCTTATTCAGCATCTTCGTATTCGCAACGCTCATGATCGCGATCATGGCTCCGCTGTTTTCCGCGGTGCCCGCCATGGAGGACGGGGCGCTGTATACGCAGTCCGCTCCCGAACCCGCCGTTGCCATGGATAAGGAGGCGGTCCGGAGTGCGGGAAGCGGCGTCGTGCCGGACGGGCACGACTACGTGTTTGCCTTCTTCACGGGCGGCTGCGCCATCCTTGTCCTGCTCATCATCTATGAGCTCATCCTCTGGTACCGCGATACCCGGCGCCCGGGAAAAACTCCTCCCGGGAAAAGATGATCGGGTACGGGATCAGAGCATCGCGATAAAATTTTCAAGTATTTTAAGGCCGGTCGCCCCGCTTTTCTCGGGGTGGAACTGCACTCCGCACGCGTTTTCACGGGCAATGGACGATGCGAACGGCGTGATGTAGTCCGTTTTCGTGAGAGTGAAACGGGGCTTGGTATCAGCGTAGAAAGAGTGGACAAAATATACGTAGCTGTCCTGAAGGACGCCCTCGAAAAGGGGATGATCCTGTTCGGTGTGAATTGTATTCCATCCCATATGGGGGATTTTCATCCCGGGCGTCCGGGGAAACTGCCGCACGGTCCCGGGTACCAGGCCCAGCCCCCGGTGGAGCCCGTGCTCCTCGCTCCACTCCATCAGCATCTGCATGCCGAGGCAGATGCCGAGGACGGGCGAATCCCTGACAAAATCGAGGAGCGGCTCCTTCAGGAGGGCAAGCTGTTCCATTCCCTGCGAAAATGCCCCCACGCCGGGGAGAATCACGCCGTCCGCACCGGCAAGGTCGCCGGTATCTGCCGAGATGATGGTGCGGGCTCCCGCCCGTTCGAGGCCCCGCATGACGCTCCTGAGGTTGCCAAGACCGTAATCAAGTATAACTACTGTTTTCATCCGTTCCTTCACCCCTGCGACGCCAGTTCCCGCCGCTTATCCATTCGGGGGGCAGGTCGCTCTGTGTCCGCCACACCTCGAGTCTGTCCTCCCACTCCTTCCAGAGCGCGGGATACCGCTCCCGAATCGTCGCCAGCACCGAAAGGTCGCTTGACGGGCACATAAAACAGCCGATTCTGTCGATGCGCTGTTCATAGAGCGCATTGTACGGAGCGTTTTCACGAAAGATGTACAGCCAGACATGCAGCGCCGTCCAGTGCTGGATGGGGGCTGCGGAGATCTGGACCTTCACGACGCCGTTTCGCCATATCCGGGGGCTTTTCATCCGCGCGAACGATTCGTATTTTCGCTGACCGATAAAGGACAGGCATTCCCCCCACCGCTCCTCGATCAGGCGCCTGACCGGAAGCAGTTTGCAGACCTTGCAGCACCACCGGGCATCGACAGCCGGCGGTCCTTCGGTTTCAAACGATTTCCAGAAACCGCCGTCCGGCCCTACCCTGACTACTTCGAGCCCGTAGCGATCTGCGACGGTATCGATATTCTCATAGGTCTCGGCAAACTCAAGGCCGGTGTCCGCAAAGAGAAGCGGGACGTCTCCGATTGCCTTCCTCACGACGAGCAGCATGGCAAGGCTGTCCTTGCCCCCCGAGTACGATACCGTGGGCTGCACCCTGTTCTGTTCTGCGACATTCCGCACGAATGCGACAGCTTCGGCCTCATTCCGGTCAAGGATATCGCTGTTGGCACGGCATGCATCGCTCCACGATGCAGGGCCCGGAATACACGGATCCCCAACGTTCTTCCGTGTCCGCACCACCGTGCCGCGCTCCATGGCACGTGCCGTTTCGGCATCGGCCTTTGCACGGCCGACACCGATGCAGTCGCCGTTTTGCGTGCGGATGAAAACTTCGTCACCCGCCTGTACTGCGGGATCGATGGCCACGAGCCCGGGCGCAAGCACGCTTGCTCCGTCTCGTATGGATGCGACGGCACCGTCATCGACGACGACAAACCGCCGCTTCGGTTCGAGATACTTGCAGGCGGCAATGCGGGGGATCGGTTCCCAGCACCGCTCGTCCGGCAGGTACCGGATCGCCGATACGACCGCACCGCCGAGAATCACTTCCTCCATGCGGTCGCGGTCGGGTATTTTATTGAGCACAACCAGATGCCCTTCGGGAATCAGCCTGCTCCCGAAATGCTCCTCGTATATGGAATTGATGAGATCGACGTCCGCCTGAAAGGCCGGGCGTGCATCCCCCGGCGGGGTGATATGTACGGCACGGGTACCGGCGCCGCATGCGCAAACAGGGCCGAGAACGGGAGTGTGACAGGCATCACACCAGTGCAGGTGGATTTTACCGAGATACGATCGCCGCATTCCATAGGAGGTGGACGGTGAAGGGTAAATAAGGTTGGTATTGGCGCATGAAACGGAAAATACACGAAAAATTGAGGGTCTTTTCTGCATCCCGTTTTTCGGACGCGGTGTTGATTGCCCCCCGTCGTCCGGTCTCATGCAACGGGGAATTCCCCGGTCATGTCCGATTCAAAAGAATTAAAGCACATCAGAAATGCATAATTAATCATGATAAACCTGAAGCGTGAATGCAGACCCGCAGGAGTGCGTTTCCGGTGATGCATGAAAATTTTTTAGTGGAGGATTGACGGAGGAGGAAAAAGCGTGTTCCAGGTGATGCTATGATACCGTTCATTGCGACTGCACTGGCTGCATTTGCAATATATCTGATTCTTACGGCCGGATCGGGCACGATCGGGCTGTGGTCGCCGTTTGAATTCGGCGCAGGAGCCGTGGTCAGTCTTCTGACTGCCGCGATCTCACGGAATTTTTTTTGTGGGGGCCGTAATTACCGCATGGCGAATCCGCTCAGGTGGCTCTATTGTGCGGTGTATATACTCGTGCCGTTCTTTCTCGAAATGGCACGGGCAAATCTCGATGTTGCATACCGTGTCATTACCGGAAAAATCCGGCCCGGCATCATCAGGCTCTCACCTGACCTTGCCACCGACTTCGGCGTGCTGCTCCTCGCAAACTCGATTACGCTGACGCCCGGCACTCTGACAGTCGGAATCGACGAGGAGACAAACGACCTCTACGTGCACATGATTCATATCGGTATGGGGAAGGAGAAGAAGGAGATCTTTGAATCCGGGGATCTCTTCACCCTCTTCCCGCTGACAGACTGGATCAGGAGAATTGCGGAATGACGGACGTCTGGGTAGCTGCCGTCGCCGTGCTCGTGGCACTCATCGTGCTGACGATGATCCGTCTTATCGCAGGGCCGACGGTGCCGGACCGTGTCGTGGCGCTGGATGCGATCAACACGCTGACCGTTGCGGCAATGATCCTCCTTGCCGTCCTCTACGGGCAGATCATCTTCGTAGACGTGGCAATCGTCTATGCGCTGCTCTCCTTTGTCGGCACGCTGTATATCGCGAAATATATCGGGGGTGAACTGGGCCAATGATCGCTGACACGATTATTCTGGTGTGCATCGCCATCGGGCTGGTCTTCAACACACTCGGGATTATCGGCATTCTCCGGTTCCCGGATGTCTATACGAGGCTTCACGCTGAAACGAAGACGACGACATTCGGGACCATATTCCTGTCCGTTGCGGTGATAGTCTATGGGATATCCCGCCTCCTCTCCGACGGCGATGCGCAGTATCTGACGCTTTCGGTGCACACATTCGTTGCCCTGATCGCACTCGCATTTACGAACGCGACCGGTGCCCATGCCATTGCACGGGCGGCGCACCGGAGCGGACAGGTCCCGTCTCCTGCGGTGATCGACCGTTATTCGGAGGGTGATGCATGATCGACGTCATCCAGGGGCTCGTGCTCATCGGGCTTCTCGTATCGGCACTGTTCATCGTCAGGTGCCGGGATCTCCTTTCGGCCGCGATCTCGTTCGGGATTTTCAGCTTCCTGCTGTCCCTCGAATTTTACATCCTGCAGGCACCCGATGTCGCCATCGCCGAAGCGGGGATCGGGGCGGGACTGACGACCGCGATCTTCATCGTCGCCATCAGGGGTACGACACGCTGGGAGGGGGTGCAGGAATGAAACCGATTGTCACGGCAGTCGTTGTCCTCGTGCTCTCTCTGGGTATTCTGTCCGCTGCAGCAGGCCTCGATTTCGGATCGCCGCTGTATACCGACATGGACGATTACATGATCAGTTTCGGGCAGGTCCTGACGGGCGGAAACAACATTGTCACCGACGTGGTCTTTGATTTCAGGGGATTCGACACCTTGGGCGAAGCGACGGTTCTCTTTACCGCCGTGTCCGGTGTGGGACTCGCATTCAGAAAGCGGAAGGAGGATGAAGAATATGACTATGAGTAAGATCGTCCGGGCCGCTGCATGCGTACTGCTTCCGTTCATTCTCGTGTTCGGCTTCTATATCGTTTTGCACGGTCACCTGACGCCGGGTGGCGGTTTCCAGGGTGGTGCGGTTATTGCAACCGGATTTGTCCTCCTGATGGCCGCTTTCTCGTACGATTCGATCACGGCACGCATCTCAAAGTCGTCGCTGACCGGCAGCGAGACCGTCGGTCTCCTGATTTTCATCGTCACCGCTGTGACGGCACTCGGGCTCGGAGGCACGTTCTTTGCGAACTGGCTGGCAAACAGCGGCGCCATATTCGGCACTCCGGTTGCCTTCGGAGCGAATCCCGGCGACCTGAACACCGCAGGTGTCATCCCGATCATGAACCTTGCCGTCGGTATCGAAGTCCTCGGAGGCCTCTCGGTCATCCTCCTGTACATGCTCTCCGGTGTCGGCGAGGAGGCGGTATGATGGTGCTCTATAATCTGCCGTTCATTGCGGCGGGTCTGCTGATGGCCTTCGGTATTGCCACGATGCTCGTCCGGAAAAACCTCATCAAGATGATCATGGGGCTCTCTCTCGTGGAGGCAGGCGTCAACCTGCTGCTGGTATCGCTCGGCTATCGGGCGGGCGGGATTGCGCCGATCTTTACGAACGCTCCGCAGGATCTCATGGTCATGCCGACGGTGCAGGCGATGACGCTCACCAACATCGTCATCGGCATTGCGACGACCGCACTGCTCCTGTCGTTTGTCATGGTCATCTACCGCAGGTACGGTTCGGCAGAAGCTGACGTTGTCAGGAGGCTGCGGGGATGATCGTTCCTTCCCTCCTGCTCCAGCATGCCCCGGCGCTGCTGCTTGCGGTACCGATGCTCGGTGCTTTCGCAACGCCGCTCATCGGGCGGCTCGGCGCCGGTATCAGGAATGCATGGGCGGTTCTCGCCATGCTCTGCACGCTGCTGGTTGCTATAGTGCTTGCAACAGACGTGCTCTCGAACGGGACGATTGTGTATGCCTTCGGAGCGGCGGCACCGAATCTCTCGGTTCCGCTCGATTCGGGCGGCATTCCGATCCGGATCGTCTTCACCGTCGATGCGATGAGCGCGTTCATGGCGCTGTTCGCATCGATTGTCGGAAGTGCCGTTCTCCTCTATTCGCTGAAGAGCCAGTCGCGGAACTCCGGACAGGATGGCTATTACGCCCTCCTCCTCCTCCTGACGGTCGGCATTCTCGGGATGGTCTGCACGGGAGATCTCTTCAACTTCTTTGTCTTCCTCGAGATCAACTCGCTTGCGGGTGCGGCGCTCGTCGCGTACCGCGTGGATAAGGGGGTTGCGGTCGAAGCAGGCCTGAAGTATGCGGTTCTCAGCACCCTCGGCGGCCTCCTCGTCCTCTTTGCCATCGCGCTCCTCTACGGGCAGTACGATGCACTGAACATCGCGATGATTGCGAGCAGGATGCAGTTCACCCTGCTTGACAAGGTTGCTCTCGTGATGCTGATTGTCGCGCTCGCCATGAAGGCGGGAGCAGTCCCGATGCATTTCTGGACGCCCGACGCCTACTCGATGGCCCCCTCCGCCGTGACGGCGTTTCTGGTCGTAGCGAGCCAGGCCAGCCTCTACGGCGTATTCCGGGTGGTGTTCAGTCTCTATGGGCAGGCACTCGACTGCCTGACGGTCGGGTGGGTGCTCATCATCCTCGGCGTGCTCTCCATGTTTGTCGGGGTGACGATGGCTATCCCGCAGAAGGATGTCAAACGGCTGATGGCCTATCACGCCGTCTCGCAGACCGGATACATGCTCCTCGGCGTGGGCGTAGGCGTGGCGGTGCTGGGCAACCAGGACCTGCTCACCGCCTACGGCCGCATCGCCATGGAAGGCGGTATATTCCACATCATCAACCACGCGATGTACAAGGGGCTCCTTTTCCTCACCGCCGGAGCGATCTTCTACCGGACGGGAACGAGGAACCTCAACAAGCTGGGCGGTCTCGGCCATTCGATGAAATGGACCATGGTCTTTTTCATGATCGGTGCCCTTGCCATTGCAGGGATACCACCCTTTAACGGGTTTGCCTCCAAACTGATGATATACGAGTCGGTGTTCCTGTTTAATCCGCTTCTTTCAATCATTGCGATGGTCGTCTCCATCCTGACGCTTGCCTCGTTCGTGAAGGTGTTCCATTCGATCTTTATGGGGCCGAAACTTCCCGAATACGCCGATGTGCGGGAAGTGCCGGCACCGATGCTGATCGGCATGGGCATTCTCGCACTGTTCGTGATTCTCTTCGGCATCTTCCCGCAACAGGTGGTGGACCTGCTGATCACGCCTGCCGCGGCGGCCCTGATCGATCAGGGCGGATATATCGCTTCGGTTCTCGGAGGTGCCTGAGATGGCGGCAATTATGACGTTGCAGACGGGAACCGGGTTCTGGAATCCGGTGATCTGGATCATCGCGTTTGTCATCGCGTTTATCCTTGCCTACCTGATCTGGATGCTCGGTGAGAAGGATCCGAAGAAGACGGGCGATCTCATCAGGCCGTACCTCTCGGGCAATCCCGAGCCGGCAAAAGAGGCGGTGCACGTTCCCGGCGGAAACCTCTACTGGGGTTTCACCGAGGCGCTGCAGGGGTATTATTCCCGGGTCGTTCCGCTGCACACCGGGATCCTGACCGACTATCTGCTCTGGTTCCTCGGAGTCATGGCATTCGTTCTCGTCCTCGTAGGGGTGATCGTATGAGACTTTCACGTGCATTCAACCGGTCGTTATGGGTATTTCACTTCAATTCAGGCTCATGCAACGGCTGCGACATCGAGATTGTCGCGGCCATCACGCCGCGCTACGATCCCGAAAGATTCGGGGTGAGGCTGGTCGGTTCTCCGAAACATGCGGATGTCCTGCTTGTTACCGGCCCCGTGACGCATGATATGAGAGATCGTCTCCGCCGGGTCTACGACCAGATGGCGGAGCCGAAAGTAGTGATGTGCATCGGCACCTGCGGGCAGTCGGGCGGGGTTTTCTATGATTCCTATAACCTTGACGGTCCGGTCGGGGACGTCATCCCGGTGGATGTCTATGTTCCCGGGTGCGCCCCGCGGCCCGAGGCGATTATCGACGGTGTTGTAAAGGCGATAGCAAAACTGGAACGACTGGAGGGTGAACAGGGATGACCCGGACAGCGATTACCGCCGGGCAGGTCGCGGACATTTTTACCGGGGCCTTCGGAGACGGAATCGAAGATATACAAGTAAAGGAATGGGCTGAAGGCACACGGAAATCGAAAAACCATGCCGTATGGATACGGGTGCGGCGCGATCTGCTTCATGATGCCGTCAAAAAGCTCATCGAGATCGATTATCCCCACCTCGGCGTCGTCTCGGGCGCTGACACGGGCGACGATATCGAGCTCCTGTACCATATGCTGATCTTTTTCGGAATCCCGCATGCGGAGATCACGGTGACGCTCACGATCTCCCTCCCGAAATCGGATCTCCGGGTTCCGACGATATCGGATCTCATTCCCGGCGCGGTCTACACCGAACGGGAAAAGCAGGAGATGCTCGGCATCGAAGTTATCGGCATTCCGGACAGCAGGGGCCTCTTCCTGCCCCCGGATTTCCCGAAAGGCGTATATCCCTGGAGAAAGGATGAAACGGGCATCCGGGATGACATGGTCAAGGAACTCTGGCAGGTAGGGCGCCCGGAGGGCCGCCCCGCACCGCCGGTCAAGCCCAAGGAGAAGAAGAAGAAAGAGGATGATGCCGAACCGGCGGCAGCGAAAGAATCCGCACCACCGGTGCAAGGTGAGGCTCCGCCTGAGCCCCAATCACCCGAACCGGCGGCAGATGAAAAAGAGGAGGTGAGGCAGGATGAGTAACGGGACGAAAAAAGGGTATTCTGTGCCGATTGGCCCGATACATCCGGCGCTGAAGGAACCGATCCTCTTTACGTTCACGATGAACGGGGAGAAGGTCGAGGAAGTCGATTTCGCCCCCGGCAAAGCGCACCGCGGCATCGAGTGGATGGGAATGAGGCGCAATCCCGTGCAGATCGTACACCTCACGGATCGTATCTGCGGCATATGCGGTGTCTCCCATACGCTTGCGTTTTCCCGTGCGGTCGAGCAGGTTGCGGAGATCGAGGTGCCGGAGCGGGCGCATTACGTGCGCACGATCATCGCCGAATACGAGCGCATCCAGTCACACCTGCTCTGGGCAGGCGTCGCGGCCCATGAACTCGGGTTCGATACGCTCTTCTTCCTTGCGTGGCGGGTGCGTGAAGAGTCGATGGACGTGATCGAGCTTCTCACCGGCAACAGGGTGAACTACGGGATTATCCAGGTCGGCGGTGTCCGCAGGGACATCACGGAGGACCAGTTCCCGCGAATCGAAGCGTCGCTCAGATATTACGAGGATCTTCTCGGAAAGATGCTGGAGCTCTTCCTTCATGACACAACGATCACGATGCGCTGCCGTAATACGGGCCTCATGAACCGTCAGGAGGCTCTCGAACTCTGCACTATCGGCCCGACGGCCCGTGCCTCGGGCCTGAACATAGACGTCCGCCAGGATTCCCCCTATGCGGCGTACGGGGACCTGGATGTCCGTGCCGTCATGCCGGAACAGTACCTGGGTGAAGCGTACGGCGATGTCTATGACAGGATCGTCGTCCGCCTGCTCGAGGTGAAGCAGTCGGTGGAGATTATCCGGCAGTGCCTCGACATGATGCCCCCCGGCCCCGTTCAGTTCGAGACCAAGATCCCGAAGCTGCTCGCGACGTGCAAAAAGGCCGTCGGCGAAGCGGTGGGCAGGGTGGAGGCACCCCGCGGCGAATGCCTGCACTATGTGCGGATGGACGGGCACGAAAACCCGCAGACATGGAAGGTAAAGGCATCCACGTACAGCAACCAGATGTCGTGGCTGAAGATGCTCAGGGGTGAGCAGCTTGCGGATATCCCGATTATCGTCGCGTCCATCGATCCCTGCATGTCGTGCACGGATCGCGTTGCAGTCGTGCGGGACGGGCACAGCGACGTCATGACCAAAGAGGCCCTGCATCGGCTGTCGGTCGAGAAGACGCGGAGGCTGATGCAATGACCACGTTGTTTGGCGTCGACATGCTGGCGGTTGTCGGTGGAACGGTGGCCATAACGGTCTTCGGGCTTGTTACGGGACTGATTTTCCTCGGCATCGACCGGAAGGTGACTGCCCATATGCAGGCGCGCATCGGCCCTCCGATCCGGCAGCCGTTCCGCGACCTCCAGAAACTCCTCTGCAAGGATAGCAGTGTGCCGGAAAATGCCATACCGTGGCTCTTCAACGGCGCTCCCCTGCTGGCACTCGCCTCCTCGATCGTGATCCTTCTCTACCTGCCCATCGGCAGTTTCCTGCCGGTCTTCGGCAGCTATGGTGATCTGATCCTCGTAATGTATCTTCTGACGATCCCTGCCCTTGCAATGGTCGGGGGCGGTTTTGCATCCGGATCGCCGTATGCGACGGTCGGATCGCAGCGTGAGATGGTCACGATGATCTCGTACGAGTTCCCGCTCGCAATCGCCATCATTGCGATTGCGTGGCGTTTATCCGCCGCGGGCATTGCCGATCCCTTCTCGATAGCCACGATCGCCGCACATCCCGTCTGGAGTGTTGCGGGCCCGCTCGGCATCATCGGCTGTCTTATCCTGCTGGTCGTGCTCGCCTGGGTGACACCTGCCGAACTCTCACGTATCCCCTGTGATACGCCGGAGGCGGAGACGGAGCTTGCGGGCGGACTGCTTGTCGAATATTCGGGCAGGAATCTTGCGCTCTTCTCGCTCGCATCGGGTGTCAAGACGGTCGCCATGGCCTCGCTCGCCGTGGCGCTGTTCCTGCCGTGGAATGTCTCGTCGTTTGTGGCACTCAGCCCGGTGGTGGCGTATGGTGCGGATTTCGCCTTCTATCTCGTGAAGCTCTTCGCCGTGATTTTCTTCTCGGTGAGTGTTATCCGGGTGGGCATGGCGCGGTTCCGCATCACACACGTCGTATCGGTCTACTGGGGTTATCTTGCCGGGCTGGGCCTCATCGGCCTGCTGTTTGTCGTGCTTGACGCCGCGCTCGGGGCAGGGGTGGTCGCATGAGTTTCCTTCCGTCAATTCCCGAAATCTTAAAGCAGGTCCTGAAAAAACCTGCAACAAACGCATTCCCCGCGAAGTATCTTCCTCCGTCAATCACGGGATTCCTCGCCATGGTCGCGGAAGGCAAAGCAACAATTCACCCGCCGATTGCCACTCCTCCCGCTTTTCGGGGTCAGATTATCTATGACCGGGACACCTGCATCGGCTGTAAGATCTGCACGAAGGTCTGTCCCGCGCACGCCATCGAGTTCATCCCCGAGACGAAGCGCATCAGGATTTATGTCACCCAGTGCATCTGCTGTTCGCAGTGCAATGATGCCTGCCCGGTCGACGCCCTTCACATGAGCGATGTCTTCCTCACCGCGAACGAAGACCGGTACGCCGAGTCACTGATTATAGAATAGAGACGGGACCCGGTCTCCCGCTTTTTTTCCAGTTAGGGATGGCGATGCGGTAGTCGCAGCTACCATACCGGGATTTCCCCGATGCGCTCTTCTTCAATGATCCCGATGAGACGATCGGCGGCGTCGGCTACTCCCGGGGTAATGCCTTCACCGTCGGCTATCTCGTACGGCTGAATTCCGATGAGGAGGATAGAACCCGCGGCGCACCGGAGGTAGGTGATCAGGTGGTTGAGGGGCAGCTGGTGTGTTCCAATCCCTGCGTCTGCGATTTTATCCTTCGGGATGATACGGATCGCACCGGGTTCAAGCTTCATGTCGGCGGCATCCACGATCACGAGCAAATCGGGCCGTGCCCGGTGAATGATCGATGTAAAGTTTTCAGGAGCGGTTCCGCAGTCGATTGCGGTCCAGTCAGGAATGTGAAGGTGGTGGGCGACGTAGATGCCGACCCCGTCATCTTTCCTGAGGGTATTGCCAATGCCCATCAGGATGTTCATGGTTGTATGTGTGGAATGTTTTGTTTAAAAGGCTGACGGGGGCTATCAATTAAGACTATCCATATGGTTTATCGATAAAAGTAAACTATAAATATAAAGGCGATTTTATACCTCTGTGCGGAAACGCGACACAGGAGACTTTGGTGAAGCATCATGGAATACCGGCCGCTCTGCCTGCGGGCACGAACCGACACTGTCCTTTTTGATGAGGTCTCCCTTTTTGGAGCGCCGAATCGGTTTCATCCGGTATCCGACACTCTTGCCGAATGTTCAGACCCTGGACGGGATATGAGCATATCGCCCGGGAGCGGCGATATCTTCGATTCATCCGGACGATGCCGGGAGGCACTGTGCCGGCTGGATGCCCGGATTGAGGCGGATCCGGCCGATGCCCGGACATGGGAGAAGAAAGCGGTGTGTTTCGACTCCATCGGGCAGTACGAGGACGCACTTGCCTGTTACAACCGCGCCATCTCTCTTGCTCCCCGCTATGCCCGTGCATGGAACAATAAAGGAATTACTCTCGGCAAAATGGGGAAATACGCCGACGCGATCCGCTGTTTTGATAAGGCGATTGAGATTGCGCCGCAATACGTCCGCGCATGGCACAACAAAAAATACTACGGGAAAATTGCACAGCAGTGCGGAACGGAATGATAGCGGGAGTTATCACTCCGTCCTCCCCTGTTTTTTCACGGTGAATCCTCCCCTCCCTCTATGGCGTGTGACGCCTGTCCGGGCGATTGCCATCCTTGTAACGGCCCTCAAGCGGAGGCAGGGTTCCCCTCCCCGGGACCGAACGTGTTCCTTTTAGTGTTATGTAAATAACGCGCACATATCCCCTTCGTGGAGGAGAATACCGTATTATGCTCTTTTCGCACATTTCAGCGTGACCGGGGATAGGGTGCTGTTTTCTTCTCCCGCTCCCACAACCCGATCAGGTTCCCTTCACTGTCGATGATTGTCACGAGGATTCCCACGCTGTCAAGCGTCATCTTCGGGTTGAAGATTCTCCCTCCCAATCTCTCTACCTTGGCAAGTGCTTTGTCCATATCATCAACCAGGGCGTACATGAGTGTATGGGACGATGGTTCCTTTCGCTGATACAATCCTCCCATATTGAGAGTATCTTTTCCGGATTTCCCTGTGCTGATATTCCAGTATTCCACCTGAATTCCCGGAACCTGCGTTGGCATGAAATCCCAGCCGAGAATTTCGGAATAGAATTTTTTTGCCCGCTTTATATCATCTGCCGGGACCTCGAAGTATGAAATATTTGACATAGATCCGGAGTAAGTGACAGACATCAAATACTTTGCCGTCACCGGATAATTATGATTATATTTCAGAGTATTCGCAGGCCCTTTCAGAATCTGCGTTATTGTGATATTTTTCTTCTTTGAATGATTTTCACCGCCCTTCCATCCAAAAGGAATTCAGCTCTGCCGGGATCTCAGCGGAAATTTCGCATGAACGGTGCCGATATGGAAAACAGGAATCGGTGAGAAGATTAAAATGGAGTGTTGGTCGAAAGAAAAAAGGGTTGAGTATGTATAGCTTTTATATTGCTCACCTAATACTGGCCCGGTGTCAGGACCGTGTAATGTTTCCTGCACTGTGCGCACGTTCCGTCCCGGGACACTTTGTAAAAGGCTTTTGGCATATTGCATTGAATCGAATTTTCCTTGAAACAATTGGGACAGGTGAAACGGATAACATACCCTGATCTGGTCCCGACTACCGTTGGTTTAACAGAATTTTTCATCATTGTATCAATCTCTGCGATGTTTTCACATGATTGGTGTAACATCATCCACTCTGAATTTATCACAGTCCGATACCTGCGTTGTGCGCCCGGCACGGTTCAATGATGGACCGTTCTTTTTCATTCCATCAAAAAGCGTTGTAGTGCCCGGATTTTTTTATTTGTACTAGTATAGGCTGTCCGACCGTATATATGCCGCGTATCATGTGTGACGGATACTCCGATGGCATGAAACAGCGTACTATCCCTGTGTCGGCGCTCGCCGTGCTGCAACCGGGCCATCCCGCTTCCTCCTGGTTGTGCCCGTATACGGAACACCATGCATTATCTCTCGGCTCTGTGCTTTACCGGGCGATTGCCATCTTTTACGGCCCTTACGCGGAGGAAGGGTTCTCCTCCCAGAGCCCGAACGTATTCCCCTCGGTATCGGTACAGACTGCGAGAAAGCCCCAGCCGGGCACCGCCGTCTTCGGCAGGATGACGGTTCCCCCGAGGTTTTGCACCCGGGAACAGTAGTCGTCGACCGACGGCACACCGAAATAGTTCGTCATCTGCTGGTCGGGGCTTCCCCGTTTCCCGAGGCCTCCGCCGATGCCCCGGCTGCCGTCGAGCCCCGCGGTTTCGATCAGGAAGTAGTCGTCCATTCCGGGGACCCCTTCGATGTTCCAGCCAAATAATTCCAGATAAAACGTCTTCGCCCGTGCCGGTTCGTCGGCAGGGAGATCGAAATGTACGATCGTCGGCATCCTCGTTCACCCGATCAGAGTGTCTCTTGCCGTATATTTGATAGTTCCCGGGTCCGTCGTTTCGGACGGAAGAAGCACACGATTTCAGCGGCGAAAAGACCTTGGTGCTGCCGGAAGATGTATCCGTGTATGAAGATCCTCGGAATATCCGGCAGTCCCCGGGCACAAGGCAATACCGACCTTATTGTGAAGGAGATTATTGCCGGTGCGGGTACGGCGGGAGGAGAGACGGAGATCATAGCTCTCCGTGATTATGCCATAACCCCCTGCATCGGATGCGAGCAGTGCAGAAAAGATCTGACCTGCTCCCGGTTCCATGACGGTATGAACCTCCTGTACCCGAAGATCGAGAATGCGGATATACTCGTCCTCGGTTCGCCTACCTATAACTACAACGTGACCAGCCTTGTGAAATCCTTTATCGATCGCCTCTACCCGTACTATATCTTTTCCGACGACCGCCCCCGCCGGTATTCAAGCCGGCTGGCGGAAAGAACGCGGACAGCCGTCGTCTTCTCCGTATGCGAGCAGACGGACCCGTCAGAAAAGGGATTTGCCCTCGAAGCCATGGCACGGCCCCTTGAAGCGCTCGGGTACACGGTCGGGGAGAGGTTTCCCGTGTACGGGTTCTTTGACCGCGGTTCGGTGCGGCGGGATGAAGCGGTCATGAAAAAGGCGTACGGGATCGGATACGGCCTTGCAGGTTCAGGAACATAACCGCGGAAAGAGGTATTCGGGTGAAAAAATGCGAAGAAAATCGAACGTCGTGTTCCGATGCGCCGACCGGGACTCGAACCCGGGTTTAGGCGTTGGCAACGCCTAGTGATAACCACTACACTATCGGCGCAGATGCAGTCGTAGTGCTCTACAAGATTCGTGATACTTGATTATAAGTATATCGAATTGGTGCTGATCAGACCTGTTTTTCCTCTCTATCGCAGAAGATGTCACAGAGGTCGGTTTCCGACTCCTCCACCGTCACGACGAGCAGCTCGTCGCCCTCCTTTAAGACCGGGTCATCGGTATAGAGGAGAAATGCCTCCTGCCGGTAGATGCCGATGTAGGCGTTTCCCTTGGGAAGGGCAACCTCCGAGAGCTTTTTTTCCGCCTGTTTCGAACCCACGATAACGCTGCGGAACCGCATATCCCCCCGCATCAGGGTGGAGAGCTCGATGGTGTCGACCCCGCGGAGGGCATCCGAGATGATGACCGAAGCGGTCTGGGGCGGGTTGACGACGTGGCGGAATCCGAGTTTTTTCGCGATCGCGAGAAACTGGATATCCTCCGTCCTGATGATGATCTCCGGCACGTTCATGGTCCGGGCGATCAGGGCGATGAGGATATTGTTCTGGTCGTGCTCGGTGCATGCGACGATGGCGTCGGCCTTGTCGATCTCCGCCTTTTCGAGTATATCGGGCCGGGTGCCCTCCGCATTGATGATCGTGCAATCAAGCGTTTCGGAGAGATCTTTTGCGCGTGCTTCGTCTCTCTCGATTAAAATGACTTCCCTTCCCTTTTTTATCAGGCGCTGGGCAAGATTTGTGCCGAGCGCACTTGCACCGACAATGATGATCCGCATGACCGGTTACCCCTTCACCCACGTCCGCGGGAAGAGTAATATACATACTGGTATGATCTCGATCCGGCCGAGCAGCATATCGAGAATCAGCACTCCCTTCAGCATGCCGGGCAGAGCGGCGCTCGTGATCCCGCACGAGAGGCCGACCGTTCCGATTGCGCTCGATACCTCGAAGAGCGCATCTTCCAGCGGAAAGCCATAGAGCATGAATATGTATGCCGATACCACCGTAAAGGCCATGTAAAGTGCGACAAACGCGATCAGCGTCTGCAGGTCGTTGGAATCAACGGTCGAATCCCGGACGCGCAGAGGGGTGAGCGCCTCTTTCGGCAGGAAAAATCTGATGAAAACGAGGTGGATGACCTTCAGGATGATAATGATCCGGAGGATCTTCATGCCGCCCGCCGTCGATCCCACACTGCCGCCAATCCACATCAGCACTGTGAGCACCGCCTTCGCCGCCGGGGGGAAGGCATTGACGTCGGCAGTTGCAAATCCCGCTGATGTAAGGGCTGAGAACGCCTGAAAGGCCGCCAGCGACAGCGCTTCGGTAACCGGCACCGAGCCTGACAGGACGACGGTAATGAGGAGGGTGCCGGCGGCAGCGATACCGAAGAACCAGAGGAGCTGGACGCTCGAGAACAGCTCGAGGGGATTATGGAGCAGGCGGGGAAAGATGGCGAAATTGACCGATCCCATGACGCAGGCAACCGTCACCACGAAGGGAACGAGAAAGCCCGGAAATGCCGCAATCGATTCGGAGTGCGTGGAAAACCCTCCCGTGGAAACGGTGCAGAGCGCATGGCAGACTGCATCGAAAACAGGCATCCCGCCGAGGAGAAGGAGCAAAAATGCGGCGATGGTGATGATACAGTAGATCTTCCCGAGAAGTGTAGCGGTGCCGACGACACCCGGCCGAAGTTTCTGGTCCCCGATATTGATCATAAAGAGCCGGAAAGCGCTGACACCGGGCGGTATCAGCACGGATATGACGATGAGGACGATGCCGATGCCGCCAATCCACTGGAGCCATGACCGGGCAAAGAGGAAGACCGGACCGACATCCGGCGGTGCGACCGAGAGTCCGGTTGTCGTCAGGCCGGATGCGGCTTCGAAAAACGCGTCGAGAAACGGCATGCCTGTCGAGAGAGAGAAGGGGATTGCGGAGAGCAGTGACGACAGCGGAAAGATGATTGCGGCAATGACCATTGCATCCTTCCACTGCAGGTCGTACTCGGGAAGAAGCCGGGATACAAGGGTGCCCAGAATGATGATAAGGGTCGCGATAACGGCATATATCCCGGCGATAAACCATTCTGAAAAGAAGAGAGCAACGATGAGCGGGACCGCCATGACCGCCCCGATGCCAATCATGATGAGGCCGAGATACTTCAGAATGCCGGCACTGTTCACCGGCGATACGAGTTCATACATCCGTATTCTGTGAATCGGGGGGCAAGGTATTATAGATATCCACGGTAATCACCCGGATTTACTCCGGATCCCCTGCTGCATGTCCATGCGGATTTATAGCGGATGCACGGGGAGAAACTGCATACGAATTATCCGGGAATGTTTTACGTAATGTTAATTTCCGCGGAAACAAATCATATTTTCATGATCCCCCTCATGCTCAACCTCCACGGCAGACGGGTGGTCATCTTCGGGGGCGGCGAAGTCGGCAGGCGGAAGGCGGCTCACTTCCTCCCGGAAGCGGATGTGCTTGTCGTGAGCCGTTCATTCCACCCCGGATTCGAGGAGATGCCTCTTGCACGCCTGGTGTGCGACCTCGATACGGTCACCGACGCCGTCCTTGCGGAGATGCTCTCGGAGGTATTCCTTGCGGTTGCGGCAACGCCGGCACCGGCACTGAATGCCCGGATCGGGCGTCTCTGCCGCGCCGGCGGGGTTCTCTTCAATGATGCCGGCGGGGGTGTTGCCGATGTGACGCTCCCTGCCGTCGCACGGGGAAAGAACTACATAATCGCCGTCAGCACGGGGGGGAGCAGCCCTGCCGTCGCACGCTGGCTTCGTCGCCGCATCGAGGATGAATACGCACATCTCGACGGGATGATCGCACTTCAGCAGGAACTCCGTACCCTGCTTCGGGAAAAAGTGCCCGATCAGGGGAACAGAACCCGGATTCTCCGGGACATGCTGAACGATGACGCCATCTGGGCGATGCTCGCAACCCATCCCGACGAGGTGCGAAACGTGATGATACGGAAGTACGTGCCATGAAATCCACGCTGTATGCACCGGTTGCCTGTGCAGGCATCAGCCATCATGACGCCGACGTGGCGGTCCTCGAGCAGTTCAGGTTTGCCGATGAGGCGGCTCTTCTGGCCGACGCCCGCACCCGGTTTAAGGGAGTCGTCCTGCTTCAGACGTGCAACAGGGTCGAACTCCTCGTGCACGGCGATGCCGAATCTCTTGCAGCGTTCCTTAAAGAGCGTGGGAAAAGCGGATTCTGGGTTCGTGAGGGTATCGATGCCCTCCGTCACCTGCTCAGGCTTGCATCGGGCATGGATTCCATGATCGTGGGTGAAGACCAGATCCTCGGCCAGCTGAAAAGTGCGATGTCGTTTGCACAGGAGCGGGGCTCGACCAGCACGATTACCGATCTCTGCCTCACGAAAGCGGTGCATGTGGGTGTGGAGGTCAGGCGGAGAACGCAGATAAACAACGGTGCGGTTTCCATAGGCTCAGCTGCCGTGAAGCTTGCCGAAAAACTGCTCGGGAGCCTTCGGGGGAAGCATATCATCGTCGTCGGGAGCGGTGAGATGGGGCGGCTCGTCACCCAGGCGCTGGCTGCCCAGCACCTGACCGCCATTTACGTCACGAACCGGACATTCGCCCGTGCAGTCGCGCTCGCAGACGAGATCGGCGGGAAAGCGGTCAACCTCGAGAACATGTACCGGTTTATCGCCCTCTCCGACGTCGTCATATCGTGCACCGCCGCCCCGCATCCCCTGATTCATGCCGAGGGCATCAGGCAGGCGATGAACGAGCGCCACTGGCCGCTCGACGAATCGCCGCGCCCCCTCATTCTCATCGACATCGCCCAGCCCCGCGACGTGGAGGAGGATGTTGCTGCCGTTCCGGGCGTGCATGTGTTTACGATTGACGATCTCCGGTCGTTAAGCGAAGAAAATATGAGGAACCGGAAAAAGCAGGCCGAGATGGGGGAGGCATTCATCGAGGAGGAGATCTCGCATTTTATCCAGCTCTTAAACCGCGCTGCCGCGGGTGATACGCTTTCGGGGCTGCATACATGGGCCGAAGCCATCCGTGTCCGCGAGCGGGACAAGGCGGTTGCCCGCCTTGGCACCTGCGATGATCATATTCTCGGGATATTGGACGATTTATCCCGTGTTCTCGTGAAAAAACTGCTTGTCGATGCAACCTATTCGATTCGTGAGAGTGCCGAATGCGGTGAACTGCAGTACGCAGAGGCGCTCGTCAAGGCAATCACCCGGGGTGAACCGCTATGTATCCAGAAAGACGAATGAGACGTTTGAGAAAGCGATCCCTGCAACCGCTTGTGCGGGAGACAACCCTGAGCGTACATGATCTGATCATGCCGCTTTTTTTCGATGAAACCGCATCCGAACCGGTCCCGATCACGTCCATGCCCGGCCAGTTCAGGTACCCCCTCGGAGAGGCGGGAGCTGTGGCCCGCGATATCCGGGATGCAGGCCTCCGGGCGGTCATTCTGTTCGGGATTCCGGGCGCCAAGGATCCCGAGGCCTCCGGTGCCTTTGCCGCGGACGGAGTAATTCAGTCTGCCGTCCGCGCGATAAAATCGGCGGTTCCCGATCTCGTGGTGATTACCGATGTCTGCGCCTGCGAATATACCGATCACGGCCATTGCGGCATTGTCGGGGACACTTTGGAGGGACCCGATCTTCTCAATGATCCGTCCCTCGACCTGATGGCACGAATTGCAGTCAGCCACGCGAAAAGCGGGGCTGATATCGTCGCGCCGTCGTGCATGCTCGACGGCATGGTCGCGGCAATTCGCCGTGCACTTGACGATGCGGATTTTTCCGATCTCCCGATCATGTCATACTCGTCGAAGTTCGCGAGCGCACTGTATGGCCCTTTCCGCGAAGCGGCAGACTCCGGGTTTTCATTCGGGGACCGGAGCACATACCAGATGTCCCCGTCCAACCGGCGTGAGGCGATCCTCGAATCGGAACTGGACCGGTCGGAAGGCGCTGACATCCTGATGGTCAAGCCCGCATCATTTTATCTCGATATTATTGCCGCGGTGAGGGAACTCGGGCTCCCTGTCGCGGCATACCAGGTGAGCGGCGAGTACGCGATGATTGCCGCGGCGGCGGACAGGGGCTGGCTTTCCCGGCGGGAGACCGTTCTTGAAAGCCTCACCTGCATAAAACGGGCGGGGGCTGATCTCATTATTACCTATTTTGCACGCGATGTCGCGGGGTGGCTTCATGAAGAGCGCTGATCTGTTTACACGAGCACAGGGTCTCATGCCCGGCGGCGTGAGCAGCCCTGTCCGGGCAATCAAGCCGTACCCCTTCTACACGGCACACGCCTCCGGGGCGCGGCTGACAACGGTGGACGGCGACGAGTATATCGACTGCTGCATGGCGTACGGCCCCCTGATTCTCGGGCATGCGCACCCGGCGATACGCGATGCAATCGCTACGCAGCTTGACAAGGGATGGCTGTACGGGACGCCTGTCGGGCTGGAGCCGGAGATGGCGGCACGCATCACCGCGGATCATCCGGGCATGGATATGGTCCGGTTTGTATCCAGCGGTTCGGAAGCGACGATGGCGGCGATACGGCTCGCACGGGGATATACCCAGAAGAAGGACATCATCAAGGTGGAGGGGGGGTTTCACGGCGCCCACGATGCGGTGCTCGTGAAAGCCGGGTCGGGGGCGACCACGCTCGGGGTGCCCGACTCCGCGGGAGTGCTCCCGGGCCTCACGGCCCATACCCGCCAGGTCCCCTTCAACGATACGGAGGCCCTCGAAGCGCTGCTGTCCGCACATGATGACGTTGCGGCGTTCATCCTCGAACCGGTCATGGGAAATATCGGGCCGATACTCCCTGACAAGGAGTACCTGCGCGAGGTGCGATCGATCTGTTCGGACCACGGCATCCTCCTGATCTTCGACGAGGTGATCACGGGGTACCGCCTCGGCATCGGCGGGGCGCAGGTGATGTACGGCGTGACCCCCGATCTCACCACGCTCGGCAAGATCATCGGCGGCGGACTTCCCATCGGGGCATTCGGCGGCCGGCGGGATATTATGGAGATGGTCTCCCCGTCAGGGCCCGTATACCAGGCCGGTACGTTCAGCGGCAATCCGGCGAGCCTTGCGGCAGGGTGCGCCACGCTTGCATGGCTGCACGGGCACCGGGATCTCTACGGGCTTCTGGCGGAAAACACGCGGGCGATTGCCGAATCGGTCGAATCACGCAGCGGATCGTTTGTACGGCTCGGATCGATGTTCAAGCTCTTCTTCAGAAGTACGCCGCCGCGGAATTACCGGGAGGCGAAAGAGAGCGATACTGCGGCATTTGCACATTTCTGGAGTGCTATGCGCTCGAAAGGCGTATTCCTCCCGCCGTCGCAGTTCGAGACGAATTTCCTCTCCGCCGCCCATACCCAAAGCGACCTTGACACGATAACGGGAGCATATCTCGCATGCCTGTGAAAATCGGGACACGGGGGAGTGCCCTTGCCCGTGCGCAGGCATCCCGTGTCTGCGAGGGCCTTGCCGGGGCGGGCATCGAAACCGAGACGGTGATCATCGCGACGGAAGGCGACGAACAGACCCGCGTCCCCCTCCATGAGATCGGAGGGCAGGGCGTGTTCGTGCGAGCGCTCGACGAGGCCATCCTCGCCGGAGAGATCGATGCCGCGGTGCACAGCATGAAGGATATCCCCGCAGAACGTCCGGACGGCGTTGTGACGGCTGCGGTGCTTACAAGGGACTCTCCTGCGGATTTTCTCGTGCATTACGCCGACCTTGACGATGTCCGGGTCATCGGGACGTCGAGCACCCGGCGAAGGGCGCAGCTGCAGCGGAGCAGTCTCGCCGCGGAGATCCGGCCGCTCCGCGGGAATGTCGACACGCGCCTCCGGAAGCTGAAGGAAGGCGAATATGACGCCATCGTCCTTGCCGAAGCGGGAATGGAGCGTCTGGGCCTCGATCTGCCGGGCACCCGGCTCCTTCCCCAGTGGTTTGTCCCGTCACCGAACCAGGGGACGATCGCGGTCGTCTGCCGGCGCGATTCCGATCTCGAAGCGGCGTTCGGCATGCTTGACGATGCGGCAACGCGGCGGGACACGGACGTGGAGCGGGCTGTCATGGAAGAAGTGGGAGGGGGCTGCTTTACGCCGCAGGGAGTCTACTGCCAGAACGGATTTCTCATCGCCGAGGTGCTCGCGCTCGACGGCAGCCGGTGGGAACGGATCGAGGATGAGGGAAAAACACCCGACGACGGACGCATCATCGGCAAAAAACTGCGCGCCCTTGCGTATGACCTGATTGAAGAGGCGCGTGCCGAACTGGGGTTGAAGCAATGAACGGAAAGGTGTATCTCGTCGGTTCGGGCCCCGGCGGGCTCGGGCTGCTGACGTTTCGCGCCCGCGAGGTGATTGACGGGGCGGATGTCATTCTGTATGATCAGCTGCCGGGCGAGGAGATCCTCGCGTCTCTGCCCCGGGAGGCCGAACTGGTGGACTGCGGGAAATTCGGGGGACATCACGTTCTCGAACAGGATGAGATCGAAGCGCTCATGGTCGAGCGGGCACGGCAGGGGAAAACCGTCGTCAGGCTCAAGGGCGGCGATCCGTTCCTGTTCGGGCGAGGCGGCGAGGAGATGGAGACGCTCCGCGAGCAGGGAATTTCCGTGGAAATAATCCCCGGCATCTCCAGCGCCATCGCCGTGCCCGAATGCGTCGGCATCCCGGTCACCCACCGGAGATATGCATCGCAGGTGACCATCCTCACCGGGCATGAAGACCCGACGAAGGGCGAGTCGGCACTGAACTGGCAGTGGCTTGCAAAGACAAGGGGAACGATCGTGATCCTGATGGGCGTGAAAAACCTGCCTGTTATTGCCGCATCGCTTATCGAAAACGGCAAGAATCCCGAAACGCCGGTTGCCGTCATCGAACGCGGACTCCGGCCCGATCAGCGTGTTACGGTGGCACCTCTTGCGGATATCGGGCGCCGTTGCGCGGAGGCGGGGGTTGCACCGCCTGCGGTGATCGTCATCGGGGACGTGGTGCGCCTCTACAGCGATAAACAATAGTGATATCTATATACAAAATATTTAAATAATATATGTGCGAATCACCAGACAGTCATGTTTGGTCTGCCTGAACCCGGCGAATGGTTCGCATCCGTTTTTACCCCCGGAACGGACTGGAAACCGGGTGCTGAGGTAATTCTTCAGCAGGATTCCGATCTCGAGACGATCCTCGAGATGTGGGATGTCCTTCCCGACTGACGGAGGTACGCTCTGTCGGCGGAAGGATACTGTCCGGACGTGCCGCCCTGGCGGGGGCGGACTCCATGGATACTGCCGATTTTCGTTTTAGCCGGGGTTTATGCCAAACCCTCTTATGAGTCGCCAGCATATGACGTGATATGCGCAGCGATGATGTGAAAAAAGGGTATGTCCGTGCTCCCAACCGGTCTCTGCTCAGGTCGCTCGGGGTGACGGACGGGGAGATGGACCTCCCGTTCATCGGAATCGCCAATTCCTGGAATACCGTGGTGCCCGGGCATGTGCACTTAAGGACGCTCGCAGAGAAAATCAGGGAAGGCATTGCTGCCGGCGGAGGCACGCCGTTTGAATTCAATACTATCGGCATCTGCGACGGGATCGCCATGGGCCACGAGGGAATGCGGTATTCTCTTCCCTCCCGTGAAAATATCGCCGACTCCGTCGAACTGATGGTGGAGGCCCACCGGTTCGACGGGCTGGTCTGCCTCTGCACCTGCGACAAGATTGTGCCGGGCATGCTGATGGCGGCAGTGCGCTGCAACATCCCCGCGCTGGTCGTAACCGGGGGCCCGATGCTCACCGGTTTTGCCGGGGGACGTGATCTCTCTCTTATCGATGTCTTCGAAGCAGTCGGGAAGGTGGCGGCAGGTGAGATAAGCGAGGACGAGCTTCGCACCCTCGAAACCTGCGCCATGCCCGGGTGCGGCAGCTGCCAGGGCCTCTATACGGCAAATACCATGGCGTGCATGACCGAGGCGATGGGCATGTCCCTGCCGGGATGCGCCGCAATCCCTGCGGTGGATGCCGCCAAACTGCGAATTGCCCGTGAAAGCGGCGAGCGGATAATGGCACTCGTCGAGGGCGGCGTGACTCCCCGAAGCATTGTCACCCATGCAGGCATGCAAAACGCCATCCGCGTCGACATGGCCCTCGGCGGATCGACGAACACCGTCCTCCACCTGATGGCAATCGCCGAAGAGGCGGGAATTCCGCTTTCCCTTGACGATTTCAACCGGATTGCCGAAAAAGTGCCCCATATCTGCCACATGCAGCCCGGTGGCCCGCATTCCATGCAGACGCTTTATCGGGCGGGCGGGATACCCGCTGTCTTTTCCCGGCTCTCCGGCCTTCTCGAGGATACGCTGACGGTTTCGGGAAAATCCACGGTGCAGATCGCGGAGACGGCGACCGTTCACGACGAGACCGTAATCTGGCCGCTCGACCGGCCGGTGCATGCCGCAGGGGGGCTGAAGATCCTGAAGGGTTCGCTTGCACCCGACGGGTGCGTCATCAAATCCGCCGCGGTAAACGAAGACATGTGGCGGCATACCGGGCCTGCGCGGGTCTTTGCCGGGGAAGAGGAAGCGATGAAAGCGATATTATCAAGGCAGATCCGGGAAGAGGACGTCCTCGTCATCCGGTACGAAGGTCCCCGCGGTGCTCCGGGGATGCCGGAGATGCTCTCCCCCACATCGGCGCTGATGGGTCTCGGCATGACACGGGTAGCACTGGTTACCGACGGGCGGTTCTCGGGCGGTACACGCGGCCCCTGCATCGGCCATGTGGCTCCCGAAGCCGCGATCGGAGGTCCGATAGCGCATGTGCGCGAGGGTGACCTGATCGCAATCGACCTCTTTGCACGGACGATTGACCTCCTCGTCGACGGGGATGAGCTTTCGGAACGGAAAGCGCGCTGGAATCCGGTCGAACGGGAGCTCTCGGGGGTGCTTGCCCGGTATGCCGAAAAGGTCGGGCAGGCACATCGTGGCGCTGTGCTGAAATAACCCCCAATTTTTGCAGCATTTCATATCCGAATCATTAAATGCGTCGGTGCCTCATGTCGGTATGCCGGCGTTGCGCCGTCTGCACGCCTGAAGAACGATGAGAGGGTGTTTTCATGATTGAGAAATTCCTTGAAGGAAACAAGCGGTTTATCGCTGAAGATTTTAAAAAGGATTATGATTATTACCAGAAACTTGCCCGCGGGCAGAGCCCGACCGCTCTCTGGATCGGCTGCTCGGATTCCCGCGTCAATCCGGAGCGTGTCGCAGGCGCAAAGATGGGTGAGATCTTCGTGCACCGCAATATCGGCAATATCGCCCCGGAAAACGACCTGAATTTTGCCACCGTACTCGAGTACGCGGTTAAACACCTGAAAGTGCAGGACATCGTCGTATACGGACATTCGGACTGCGGGGCGATGAAGGCGCTCGACAAAGGTGCGGCGGGGGATACCTATGTCCCGCAGTGGCTGAAAAATGCCGAAGGTGTCGTTGAAAAGGCAGATGCGGTCATCGGATCTCCCTCAACACCCGAGCAGGAAAAGGAACGGATGCGCCTTATCGAATACGGAAACATCAAGCTCCAGCTCGAGCATCTCCGGTCGTACAATCTTGTAAAAGAAGCCGAAACCGAGGGAAGAATCGCGCTGCACGGCCTTTATTACGATCTTGAGACCGGAGAGCTGAAGAAAATCGCATGATGCCGTGGTTCGGCATCATTTTTTTTTATCAGAGAAGCGGCTCGAGATGTTTTTTCACGAGCGGGAGTGAGATCCGCCCGAGCGGCGTCACTGATCCGTTGATGAGTACGATAGGGATCGGGGGATGACGCTCCTCGATGATCTTCTGCACGTAATCCGGTATCCCGTTATCAAGAAGGGTGACTTTTACAATGATGCGATCGCCGTAAAGCTCTTTCAGGCGGTTGTGAAGCGCTTCGGAGGCCGGCACCATTTTTTCCGTGGGAGCACAGGCTTCAAGCTCGCAGGAACGGCTTTCATCGCAGGGAAACGGGCCGCAGGGTGAATTTTCAAACCCGATAATCTCGATCGTGATCGTTTCCATGAAGAGTACTTGCCCGGATGAGTATTAGGATGCTTTGATTGGTGCACAATTCCGTCCGTCCCGCCCTTCCGGCAGTGAACCGGCACGAACGTTATATGGGTGTCAGACCTATGATATATGGTAATTCAATGAAGGCGGTTCTGGGTCTTGAAGACGGAGAATATGTTGTAGGAAACGGATTCGGTGCGGAGGGTTCTGTCGCCGGCGAACTGGTGTTTACCACCCAGATGACCGGGTATATGGAGGCCCTCACCGATCCGAGTTACGCGGGCCAGATCCTGATGTTTACCTATCCTCTCATCGGGAATTACGGCGTCGATCCCTTCAATTTTCAAAGCCCGTCGGTGCATGCGATGGGATGCGTGGTTCGTGAACTCTGCGACAAACCCGCACAAAGTTCCTCACTGGCTTCTTTTTTTGAAGAACAGGGCCTGTTCGGACTATCCGGTGTGGATACGCGGCACCTGACGATCAAGACCCGGGAGAAGGGGACACTCCGGGCCGCCCTGATCGTCGGTGACGACAACGGTGAGTATGCGGTGGAGTGCGCCCGGAAACAGAGGCCGATCAGCGAAATCGATCTCATCCCCCGGGTTTCCTGCCGGGAATCCTATCGCATCCCCGGGCCCGGGAAGCGCATTGCCGTGCTGGATCTCGGCATCAAAAAGAATATTGCAGTCAGCCTCAGGAAACGAGGGGCCGATCTCTATATTTATCCCTACAATGCCCGCCCCGACGAAATCGAGGCCTGCCGCCCGGAGGCGCTGTTCATCACCAACGGTCCCGGCGACCCGAAACTGGCGACCGATGCAATTGCCTGCGTCAGTCAGTTTATCGGGCAGATACCGGTCTACGGGATCTGCATGGGCAACCAGATCGCCGCTCTTGCCCTCGGCGCCGAGACCTATAAGATGAAATTCGGTCACCGCGGCTCGAATCAGCCGGTCAGGCACAGAGACGGCTCCATATATATCACCACGCAAAATCACGGTTTTGCAGTGGACGGGGACACCCTTCCGGAGGAATGCGACATCGTGTATACGAATGTGAACGACGGTACACTCGAGGGTTTCTGTTCGGATGACCTCAACGTTTTCTGCGTACAGTTCCATCCCGAGGCTCATGGCGGGCCGCACGATACGGAGCGTCCCATATTTGATTCGCTCTACAGGAGGATTCCCTGATGCCCCGGCTCCCGCACATCAAAAAGGTAATCATCATCGGATCGGGCCCCATCCAGATCGGGCAGGCGGCCGAATTCGATTTTTCCGGTTCGCAGGCATGCCGGGCACTCCGGGAGGAGGGCGTGGAGGTCGTGCTGGTCAACTCCAATCCCGCCACAATCCAGACCGATCCCGATATGGCGGATGTGATCTATGTCGAACCGCTGAAGGCGGAGATTATCGCGAAGATCATCAGGAAGGAAAAACCGGACGGGATTCTCAGCGGCATGGGCGGCCAGACCGGGCTGAACATGACGGCCGAACTCGCGGAGATGGGGGCGCTCGATGGCGTCGAGATCCTCGGCACGCCGCTTGAGGCCATCTATCGCGGCGAGGACCGCGAACAGTTCCGCGATCTGATGGACGAGATCGGCGAGCCGGTTCCGCGGAGCATGATCTTGAATTCTCCCGACCAGATCGACGAGGCGATTTCGCAGGTGGGCCTTCCGGCGATTATCCGCCCGGCGTACACCCTCGGCGGGGCCGGTGGCGGGGTCGCTCATACGCCCGAGGAGATGCGCAGGATCGTCGAGATCGGACTTTCCCGGTCGCGTATCCACCAGGTGCTCATCGAGGAAAGCGTGACGGGGTGGCAGGAGATCGAGTTTGAAGTCATGCGGGACGCTGCCGATACCTGCATCATCATCTGCGGAATGGAGAACGTGGATCCGATGGGGATCCATACCGGAGAGAGCGTCGTGGTCGCACCGATTCTCACGCTCCGCGATGACGAGTTCCAGACGATGCGGAGCGCCGCCATCAAGATCATCCGGGCGCTCGACGTGCAGGGCGGATGCAATATCCAGTTTGCATTCTGGAAGGGCGACTACCGCGTCATCGAGGTAAATCCACGCGTATCCCGCTCATCGGCGCTCGCATCGAAGGCGACGGGATACCCGATCGCACGGGTTGCGGCAAAGATCGCCATCGGGCTCCGGCTCGATGAGATCATGAACACCGTGACGGGCTGCACACCTGCCTCGTTCGAACCCTCCATCGATTACGTTGTCGTGAAAGTGCCCCGGTGGCCGTTCGACAAATTCAAGGGCGCTGACCGGACGCTGACCACGGCAATGAAGAGTACCGGGGAAGTCATGGCGATCGGGAGAACGCTTGAGGAGGCGTTCATGAAAGCGCTGCATTCGCTGGATACGGACATCTTCCGGCACACCAATCCGAATGAGATCCGGATGATCCTCACCAGCCCGACGGACGAGCGGTTTGCCTGCCTGTTTGATGCGTTCCGGGAGGGCTTCACGGTCGATGAGGTCGCATCGCTGACGAATATCCTGCCCTTTTTCCTTGAAAAAATCTGGAATATCGTTCAGCTGGAGGGGAAACTTACCGCGAACTCGACGCCGGAGGAGATCCGGACGGCCAAGAGGTTCGGCTTTTCAAACGAGCAGCTCTCAAAGCTGACGGGCCGTCCGGTCAGCGAGATCGGGGAGCAGGCGGGTCAGCCGTCGTACAAGATGGTGGATACCTGCGCGGCTGAATTTCCTGCGACAACGCCCTATTTCTACTCCACATGGGAGCAGGAATGCGAAATCGAAAAGAGCGGGAAGCAGAAGGTGCTCATCCTGGGATCGGGCCCGATCCGTATCGGACAGGGGATAGAGTTCGATTACTGCACCGTTCACGCCGTTGCGGCTCTCCGGGAAATGGGAGTGGAGGTCCATATCGTCAACAACAATCCCGAGACGGTATCGACGGACTTCGATACCTCCGATCGCCTGTTTTTCGAGCCGATGCAGCTTGAGGATGTCATCAATATTCTCCGGAAAGACAGCTATCATGGCGTCATGGTCCAGTTCGGCGGCCAGAACTCGGTGAACCTCGCGATGCCGATCGACGAGGAGATACGCCGGATCGGTCTTTCGACGGTGATTCTCGGGACCTCGCCCGCTGCAATGGACCTTGCCGAAGATCGTGACCGTTTCAGCGGTCTCCTCGATCGTCTCGGCATTCCGACGCCGCCGAACAGTTCCGCGTATTCCGAAGGCGAGGCGAAAGCGAGAGCCGGCAGGATCGGGTATCCGGTCCTCGTCCGGCCCTCCTATGTCCTCGGAGGGCGGGCGATGGAGATCGTCCACGACGAAGTCGAGCTTGAGGTGTACATGAAGGAGGCGGTGCGGGTCAGCAGGCAGCACCCGGTGCTCATCGATTCGTTCCTCCAGTCTGCGGTCGAGATCGATGTGGATGCGGTATGTGACGGCGAGGGTGTGCTGATCGGCGGGATCATGGAGCATATCGAGGAGGCGGGCGTCCATTCCGGCGATTCTGCCTGTGTCATCCCTCCGCAGTCCCTCTCCGAATCGGTGGTGCGGCGCGTCCGCGAATACACGAGGGAAATTGCCCTCGGAATAGGCGTCGTCGGCCTGATAAACATCCAGTACGCCGTCAAAGACGACATCGTCTATGTGCTGGAGGCGAATCCGCGTGCGAGCAGGACCGTGCCGTTCGTAAGCAAGGCGACGGGAATACCGCTCGCAAAGGTTGCCGCAAAGGTCATGCTGGGGAAGAAACTCTCCGACATGGGACTGACCGAGCCGGTCATCAGCCATGTTGCGGTCAAGGAGGTGCTGCTGCCGTTCAATAAGCTTCCGGGCGTCGATACGGTGCTCGGTCCGGAGATGAAGAGCACGGGCGAGGTCATGGGCATCGATTACGACTTCGGGCGTGCGTACTACAAGGCATGCATCGCTGCCGACAACAGCCTCCCGCGGGAGGGCAATGTCTTTATCTCCGTGACAAAAGAGCAGAAGGAAGATCTCATTCCGATTGCGGAATCCCTTGTGCAGAGCGGGCTCGTACTGTACGGGACGGCCGGAACGGTCGAGACGCTCGCGAGCCGGGGAATTTCGGCCAACCTTGTCCGGAAAGTGCAGGAGGGATCGCCGAACGTCATCGACATGATGCGGCGCGGTGAAGTGCAGCTCATCATCAACACGCCTGCGGACAAACTCTCGCGCCAGGACCATTACCAGATAATGCGTTCCGCCGTCGATTACGGCGTGCCGTACATCACGACGATGCAGGCCGCCCGCGCCGCGGCAATGGCCATCCGTGAAATCGGGCGGAAGGATATCACGATCGAACCCCTCAGCCACTATATCGGATGATAGCTGCGGATCAGCCGTATCGGGACGGCACCGAGGGAGCGATGGAAGAGTTCCGGGTGAACCACATGCGCATACGAATCGAGGAACTCATCGGTTCCCTCCTTTTTTCCTACATCCTCATCTGGCTTCTCTGGACATTCTGGCCGTACATCTCATGAGATCGTGCGGGGATACACCCCGCCAGGGATCGGGATCCTGCCGGGATGACCTCATAAGGCTTATATAACGGGAACCGCAATGCAGGTTCATGGGTGACGGTGATACGGAGAGTGTCTGGAACGACGTGCATGAGCAGGAAGTGCTGCTGAAGAAAGAAGCGGAGGATCTCTCGGAAGACCTGCTCTTTCGTCGCGACGGCTGCCTCAAACGGCTGCTGACAAAACCATTCGCCGATATCGATCTCAGAAGAATCGCTGCAATTATCGTTTCGTAACCGGCGGCGTTTTCCGCTCTGACAACGCGGGAATTCTTTACCGAGTGTTCGCCATGGCCGGTGATTTATCCGTGCGCAGGTAAGGAAAAAAAAAGGTTATGAGGTACCAATCCAGGAAGCGACCGTCTCCTCATGGGATTCGATCCATTCCTGTGCGGCTTCTTCTTCGGAAACACCATTTTCGATTGCCAGCATCACCGATTCCATGTCGGCCGCCGTCCAGGCAAACCGCGTCAGGATATCATACACGCCGGGTTTATCCGATTCCAGGCCCTTCCGGGCGAGTGTTCCGATAAACTCCTCGCCGCCGTAGACGCCTTTGGGATCGTCGAGATATTTCAGGTCGAACCGGGCAAACTTCCAGTGGGGAGTCCATCCGGTGACGACGATCCATGATTCCTCATCGATCGCTTTGGAGAGCTCTGCGGACATTCCCGCACTTGAACTGGCAACAAGCTCGAAATTCAGTCCATACTCGGTAATTGCTTCTTCCGTGTTTGCCATAATTCCGGCACCCGGCTCGATGCCGGTGATCTTGCCGTCAAAATTGTCAGCCACGGAATTGAGTTCATCGATGGAATCGATGGTCACATAGGTCGGCACGACAAGGCCTATCTTTGCGCCTTCGAGATTTTTCCGGACAAGAACCAGATCGTCGCCGTACTGCTCCCAGTAATTCGCCTGGGTTGCCGGCAGCCACGCAGAAACCGTGCAGTCGATATTTCCATCGGCGACCGCCTGGTACAGCGGTCCGGCGTCGACTGCGCTCAGCTTAACAGTATACCCTGCCTTTTCGAAGACCTGCTTGAGCACGTTGGTGCTCGCGATCTCCGAATCCCAGAGCACATATCCGATTGAAACCGTTCCTTTCGATTGTTCGGCCGGTGCACTTTCCGTGCACCCGGCAGCACACAACAGCCCGAAAACCACGAAACTGAAAAAAACTGCCGAACATACCTTTTTACTAAACACACCATCACATCCAAATGTAAAATTTCAGTTATTTTTCAAAAAGGGACATATATATGACCCCTTTTACCCTTACTGTTACCCTTCTATAAAGTCATTCCGTTCTCCCCGTCAGCGCCGGACAAGGTTCTGGGTCAGGCGATCCAGCACGATGGCAACGATGACGATGGCGAGGCCCGCCTCAAATCCTCCTCCGATATCCACCCGCTGGATGCCTTTCAGGACGTTCAGGCCGAGGCCGCCGGCACCAATCATCGATGCGATTACGGTCATCGACAGGGCAAGCATGATACACTGGTTTATCCCTGCCATAATGGTCGGAAGCGCCACGGGAAGCTGTACCTTGATGAGTTTCTGCCATGCCGTCGTACCGAACGAATCGGCGACTTCGTTCAGTTCGAGCGGAATCTGGCGGATTCCAAGATTTGTCAGCCGTATTGCAGGCGGCATCGCAAAGATGACCGTTGCGATCATGCCGGGGACGTTGCCGAGTCCGAAAAAGATGACCGCAGGTATCAGATAGACAAATGACGGCATCGTCTGCATGAAATCCAGAAAGGGTTTGAGGAGTGCATCGAAGGTATTGTTGCCCGAAGCCAGAATGCCGGAGGGCACCCCGACGATGAGTGCGATAACGGTCGATGCGATGACAAGCGCGAGTGTGGTCATCGCTTCGGGCCAGAGCTGGAGATCCCATATCAGGAAGAGGCCCAGACCGGTCAGAGCGGCCGACCTGATGTCGCGGCGGTTGACCAGATATGCGGCGATTGCAAAGAACAGGATGATGAACGCCGGATGGATGACGAGCAGCATCTGCTGAAATCCGTTCACCAGCAGATCCAGCACACCGCTGATCGCGTCGAGGAGCCAGCCGAAATAGTCATCGATGAAATCGACCAGCATTTCAACCCCCTCACCGACGGGCAGCTTAGGAATCATCTGCGTTCACCTCCATCCTGGCGAGGGCCGCCAGCACTGATCCGCGGATGATAATCCCCCTCATTTTACCGGTTACGTCAACAACCGCAACCGGATAGCGTGCTTCTGCCATGATTGGAATGATATCGGCAACCGGAGTTTCGGGCGGTACGGTCGGGATGTCACGTATCAGGATATCCTCGAGCTGCCGGTTCTGCTTCTTCGCCTCGAGTGCGTCGTCGGCCATGATGAGGCCTTTGAGAATCCGGCCTTTTCCGACAACAAACAGACTTGAAATGCCGTATTCCTTCATGAGGCGCAGGGCATTCCGGGGGCCCGAATCAACGGCGATGAGCGGCTCCGGGCGTTTCATCACATCACAGGCGGTCAGCACCTTCGCCATGTCCACGTCAGCGACGAATTTTTCCACGTAATCGTCTTTCGGATTGGTGAGAATCTCTTCGGCAGAACCGATCTGGACGATTTCGCCGTCCTTCATGAGCGCTATCCGGTCGCCCAGCTTGAGCGCCTCGTCAAGGTCGTGGGATACGAAAATAATGGTCTTCTGCAGTCGTTGCTGCAGGTCGATGAGCTCGTCCTGCATATCACGCCTGATAAGGGGATCGAGTGCGCTGAATGCTTCGTCCATCAGCAGAATATCCGGATCGCTTGCCAGTGCGCGGGCCAGCCCGACCCGCTGCTGCATCCCGCCGGAGAGCTGCCGCGGCATGCTCTGCCCGTGCCCTGAAAGCCCGACGAGATCGAGCGCCTCCTCCGCCCGCCTGTATCTTTCAGATTCCGGAATTCCCTGAATTTCAAGACCGAAGGCGACGTTGTCGAGTACGGATCTGTGGGGGAGAAGGGCAAAACTCTGAAAAATCATACCGAGTTTATTGCGCCGGATCTCGCGGAGGTCATCCGGTGCCATGGAAACGATATCCGTGCCGTTGATGGATATCTCGCCGGTGGTGGGTTCGACAAGCCTGTTGATGCACCGGAGCAGCGTTGATTTGCCGCATCCCGAGAGGCCCATCAGGACAAAAATTTCTCCGGGGAAGACTTCGAATGAGACGTTATTCAGCCCGACATTCTGCCGGGTTTTTTCAAATATCTGTTTTTTACTGTATCCCTTGTGCAGGAGTTCAAGAGCTTTCTCGGGCTTCTGGCCGAATATTTTGGTCAGGCCAGTCACCTGCACCGTCGGATGTTTACGATCTGTCTTCTCCATAAAAAACCTCAAAATATTCCGGATGGATATTTTAAACGATTATAAATTAAATTTAATGTGTAAAATAATTTATGATTAAAAAATAATAGCCGTTCCAGAGTGCATATCGGGAATTGTGGGGGCATCTCTCCGGAATCATATTTTGAGGCATATATCGGCAGTGAATATCATATTGTCACCGGGATCTGCGCTGATATGGGTCATATCGCCAGTATCCGGCTGTTTTTTTGGTGGCACCGGGCCAAACAGGTTCTGATGGGGAGTATCATTTTATTGTGGTTAAGATCCAATGTGAACTACTGTGGTGCTGATCCCACGGTGACGCTGAAAAGATAAGGAGAAGGTCAGAATGGGAAAAGGAAAAATTGTTCTTGCATTTTCCGGGGGGCTCGATACTTCGATCTGTGTTCCCCTCCTTAAGGAGCGCTACGGGTATGACGAGGTCATCACCGTGGCGGTGGATGTCGGCCAGCCCGAGGCGGATATTGAGTCGGCAACGGAAAAAGGCCGGATGATTGCCGACCGGCATTATACCATCGATATCAAGGAGAGGTTTGTCAACGATGTCATCTTCCCGTCGATCAAGGCCAACGGGTCGTACGAGGGGTACCCGATGGGCACCGCGCTCGCCCGGCCGCTCATTGCCGAGGAGATCGTGAAGATTGCACGCACCGAAGGTGCGGCAGCGGTCGCACACGGGTGCACGGGAAAGGGGAACGACCAGCTCCGGTTCGATTTCATCTTCCGGTGCGCAGGCCTGGAGATCATCGCCCCGATGCGCGAGATGAACCTGACACGGGAGTGGGAGATCGAGTATGCCCGGGAGCACGGGGTGCCGGTGAGCGTTGTCCGGGAAAAGCCGTACAGCATCGATGAAAACTGCTGGAGCCGGAGTATCGAAGGCGGCATCCTGGAAAATCCGGCCACGCATCCGCCCGAAGACATCTATGCGTGGACCGTTTCGCCCCGTGACGCGCCCGACGTTCCCGAAGAGGTGCGCATTGATTTCGAAGGGGGAATTCCCGTCGCCCTCGACGGCGAAAAGCTCACCGGATATGCCCTTATTCAGCGTCTTAACCTTATTGCCGGAAGGAACGGGGTCGGCAGGAACGACATGATCGAGGATCGCATCCTCGGCATCAAGGCACGGGAGAATTACGAGCATCCCGCCGCAACGGTTCTTCTCGCTGCCCACCGGGATCTCGAACAGCTCGTGCTCTCCCGCCAGGAACTCGCGTTCAAGCACATCGTGGACGAAAAGTGGTCCGAGCTCGGGTATATGGGACTTATTCACGAACCCCTGTTTGCCGCGCTCAATGCGTTCATCGATACGACTCAGGAACGGGTGACAGGCAGCGTTGATCTCGTGCTTTACAAGGGAAGCGTCACCGTTGCGGGCAGAAGCTCTGTTTCCGGCCTCTATTCGGACGAGCTCGTCTCGTTTGACAGTACGTCGCTTGACCAGAATTTCGCGGTCGGCTTTTCGACCTTTTTCGGTCTTCAGGCGCGTCTCCATAAAAACCTGAAA
>LKUD01000091.1 GCA_001412355.1 Methanoculleus sp. SDB | reverse complement strand
GCGACGGCCTTTGCGATCAGCGTCTTGCCGGTCCCCGGCGGCCCGTACAGCAGGACGCCCTTCGGGGGGTCGATGCCGAGTTTCCTGAAGAGTTCGGGGTGGCGCATGGGAAGCTCAATCGTTTCACGCACCCGCTGCAGCTCGTCTTTCAGCCCGCCGATATCCTCGTAGGATATGTGCCTGAGCCCTTCGAATCCGGCTTCGGGCTTCTCCGAGATCTCGACCTTGGTCTTTTTCGTAATGATGACCGCGTCGTCGGGATCCATTGCCACCACCTTGAATGCGACAAGCTGCGGCTGCATGAACGGCAGTCCGGCCTGAATGGGGACCGTATCGTTTTTCATTGCAGGAAAATCGATGAGGCGGCTGATGACATGGTTGTAGTTGATGGGCAGTTGCCGGGGAAGATCCTCCGGGGGGGCGAGCACTACCCGGGATGCCTCCTGTGCCCCATCCGCCGGGATTATCCGCACACGGTCGCCGATGCTGACTCCGGCATTCGACCGGGTGAAGTTGTCGATGCGTATCTTTCCCTGGTGCCAGTCGTTGACCATCATGCGCCAGACCTTCGCTATCGTCCGGCGCTTCCCCTCGATAAAAACAAGGTCCCCCGGCGACAGGCGAAGCTGCAGCATTGTGTCCGGATCAAGGCGGGCTTTCCCTCCCCCCTGATCTTCCGGATATGCACTGTCAACTTTGAGAAACATGTCACAAATCACCTACATTTCATATATGCAATGGTTTATAAGTACTGGTACGATGCAAATTCTGCTCTTTGATCCGTTCAGCGGGGCCGCGGGAGACATGATTCTGGGGGCACTCATCGATGCCGGTGCTGATGCCGACCGGGTCACGGCGGCGATGGCCACGGTCGTAGAAGAACCGTCACTGGAGCGTGTGGACCGGTGCGGGATATCCGCCCTGCATGTGAAAACGCATGCCCGTGCCGCATCGCGGACGTTTGACGAGGTCATTGAGCGGCTCTCCGGAGCAGGGCTTCCGGAAAACGTCAGGAAAATGTCTGAAAGAGTATTTGAGCGTATGTGGCATGCGGAATCCTCCGTGCATGGGGAGCAGGCGCATTTTCACGAGGTCGGTGCGGACGATGCGATTGCCGACGTCATCGGGGCATGCACCGCACTCGAATCGCTCGACGCCGACGGCGTAGCGGTGCTGCCGGTCCGTCTTGGCCGGGGACTCATCAGGGGTGCTCACGGCACGTATCCGGCTCCCGCACCCGCCACGCTCGCCATTCTCCGGGAGGGGAAAATACCGGTGACTTTCTCCGACACCGGGCATGAACTCTGCACGCCGACCGGTGCGGCGCTCCTCTCCGAGTTCTCATCGTATGATCCCGATGCCATCGGCGCATCACGCATCCGTTCGGTGGGATACGGTGCGGGCACCCGGAATCCCACGTCGATGCCGAACGTCCTGCGGGTATCGCTGCTTGACGACGGAACGCCCGCTGCACGGGACGATACCGTCGCAGTACTTGAAACAAACGTGGACGATGTCACCGGAGAGATGATGGCCTGCACGATCGAGCGTCTGATGGAGGCGGGTGCCCGGGACGTGTCGGCGATCCCGGTCGTGATGAAGAAAGGCCGCCCCGGCTTTCTCGTCCGCGTCGTATGCCTTCCCGCCGATTCCCATGCACTTGCCACTCTGCTTGCCGCAGAGCTCGGGACGCTCGGCGTACGGTGCCACTCCTCGGTGCACCGGCTTGTCATCCCCCGGACGGTGGAGACGGTGACAGTGCGGTTCGGAGACCGGGACTATGCGGTGGACGTGAAGGTCGGGTGGGACGGGAATCGCCCCGTCACCCTCAAGCCCGAATACGAACAGGTGAAGGCCATTGCCCGCGAGACGGGAACGACGCTCCGGGATGCATCCCGGCGTGCGGAAGCGGCAGGCTGGGAACTGCTCGGACGAAGGGGGGCCTGACGTGGAGAAGGAGAGGGTATCCACCGGATCGCCCGATCTCGACGACCTCCTCGGTGGGGGGCTGGAACGGCGGACGATCACACAGCTCTACGGTGAGGCGGGATGCGGGAAGAGCACGCTTGCTCTCCTGTGTGCCGTATCGGTTCTCTCATCAGGTAAATCAGTGCTGTATATCGACACGGAGGGTTTTTCCGCCGACCGTTTCCGCCAGATCGCGGGCGATGCGACAGAGGAGCTTGCCGATCATCTCCTCATCTTCGAGCCGGTCGATTTCGAGCAGCAGGCGATGATGGTCGGAGAGTGCGAGGCGATTTTAAAGATCCGTGACGTGGGGCTGATTGTCATTGATTCGGCCACCGCCCTCTACCGCACCGAAGGAGGAACCGGCGGCGAAGCGCAGCGCCGGCTCGGAAACCAAATAATCCGGCTGCTCGGGTATGCAAAGAGATACGGTTTTCCGGTGCTCCTCACGAACCAGGTCTATATGGATGTGGAGACCGACACGCTGCGGGGACTCGGGGGGACGGGGCTGCACCATATCTCAAAGGCAATCGTGCGGATCAGCAAACGGAACGGTACGCGGGAGGCGTTGCTCGAAAAACACCGGTCTCTCCCCGAGAACCGGTCATTTATCTTTGAAATCGTGGAAAAGGGGATTAAAAGAAAATAGATCCCTCAAAGACCGTTGTTGCGGCCCCCTCCATGAGCGTCTCCTCGTTTAGGTATATGGTGAGGAGCCCTCCCTGCGTGGCGACAAGCACTTTCGTGCCCACATATTTTTTATCGGGTTCTCCCGCGTACCCGAGATGATGGGCGACTGCCGCGGATGCAGTGGCACCGGTGCCGCAGGAATATGTCTCCCCTTCGATGCCACGCTCAAACGTGCGGATTCGGATCTCGTTTTCGTTGACGACTTCGACGAAGTTCACGTTCGCCCCCTCGGGAAATGTCGGATGATTGCGGATGATGGGTGCAATCTTCCCGATATCCACCACGGCAAGCTCTTCGACGAAGACGACCGCATGGGGCACGCCGGTGTTCACCGCATATACATCGTATCCGCCGATCTGCTCGTGGTATTCTCCTTCGCCGGTGGCGGGGATCTGCCCGCGCCCGAACGCCGGTGTGGGCATGGTAATCGTAGCATGAAATATATCCTCGCGGTAGCCGAGGGTGACCGTAATCTCTCCCGCCAGCGTCTCCACGATACATCGCCCCTGCACGTATCCCGCATCGAACGCGTATTTGACGAGGCAGCGGATGCCGTTCCCGCACATCTCCGCTTCGCTCTCGTCGGGCTGGAAAAGGCGCATTTTTATATCGTTTCTCTCCGATTTGGACAGGAAGAGGACGCCGTCGGCACCGATACCGAACCGCCGCTCACAGTACAGGCGGGCGAAGGCCGGTTTCATCTCACCGGGAATAACGTCCCCCTCGTACTCGTCGATAAGCACGAAATCATTCCCGTTGCCATGCATTTTTACGAAAGGTATCTCCATGTCTCCCCGTTCTCCTGATTTGTTTCCTGTTGACTGTTCATTTTATAATGCAAAAATTGTTTGGCACAACCACACGGCTACCGGGAACCCCAGCGCTGGAGGGCGCGCTCCAGTTCGTAATGATCGCGGGCGTACTCCTCCGCATGGACACCGGCCATGAACGCATCGACGGCCTGCCGCATCGCCCGCGCACCGGCCGCCGTGCCGTCGGGGTGCCCGTGGATGCCCCCTCCCGCCTGGAGCACGATGTCGGTGCCGAGTGCCTGCAGCTCGCCGTACACCTTGCCGGGGTGAAGCCCTCCGCTGGCGACGGGAAACGAGGATTTCATTCCGAAATATGCGCATGTGAGCGCACGGTTGTCCTCGACAAGCGCCGCCGTATCGTGCCCCATCTTCCCCCCGACCGTGCCGGTGTGAAGCTGGTCGCCGCCGAGCATCCGGACGAGACGGGCAATCGGACGCATTGCAATGCCGTGATGCGGATTTCTCGTCATTGCCGCATGCATGGTTCGGTGGACATGAACCGGCACCTTGATCGCGGGCTCTTCGGCGAGTGCCTGAAGTGCGGAAAAGCCGGCCGTGATTACGTCCACCATGATGGTGTTCGCACCCAGTTCGATCGCCTCGAGGGCCCTCGCGGCAATCTGGTCGGCACGGGCGGAGACATTGACCGCATACAGCACCTGGCGCCCGGTTTCGCTCCGCGCCTCGTCGAGCGCGGCCATGACGGCGGGCACCCGCTCCGCGATCGGGCAGAAGGGCTGGTTTGTGAGTGTTTCATCATCCTTGATAAAGTCGACACCGCCGATTGCCGCCTGATATGCCACCCGTGCGGTGTCCTCCGGTGTGAGCCCGACCTTTGGTTTGATGATCGTCCCGACGTGCGGGCGCTGTTTCGTCCCGATGAGGCGCCGGACCCCCTGAATCCCGAATTTCGGACCCCGGAACGGGACCAGTCCGTCGGGAAATTCGATATCGAGCAACCTGACCGCCTCGAGCCGCCCGAGGCCGAACAGGTTGCCCGCTACCACGGAGAGATACTGGGGGATGTTGCCGGCCTCAAAGATCTCCGCCGGGTAGTGTATGCGGGTGACATATCCCTCTCCCGAGGGCTCGACGGATTCCACCGAGCCGTCGAGCCGCTGCACGTACGAGAGGCGGGTCGTGATATCCGTCCATGTCCCCGTTGTCTCCTCTTCGCAAATGGCCTTTGCAGCCTCATCCGGTGTCGTCGCCTCGTCCGGGATGAAGAAGTAGGTGGCAATCACATCTGGCATAGCACTTCAGTCCTCAGTTGCGCCGGTTCACTCAAATGCTTTTTGGAACTCTTCAATCGACCAGCCGAGATATTCCCGGATCACGCCGTATGCAAGGCCGGGCGGAATCGCACCCTTTTCGGTGACGATCAGATCGATGTACGCGGCCGGGGTCACATCAAAGGCGGGATTTCGCACCCGAACACGGGGAAGTGACGCTCTCAGATCATCGGCGAGCACCTCGGCGGGATCGCGCTCTTCGATGGTAATCAGTTCCCCGAGGAGGGTCCGGGGGGCGAACTTGTACGTCTCGGCGGCGACCATCACGTTCGTCCGTGCCTCATGGGCGGCAAGTGCAATCTGTGCCGTGCCGATCTTGTTCACGACAGCGCCGTTTGTCGTGATTGCGTCGGCTCCCACAATTACCAGATCGACGGAGTTCATGAAGTAGCGGGCGGCAGAATCCACGATGTACTGCGTTGTGATGCCGGCATCGTTGAGGGTCCGGATTGTCAGGAGCCCCTGGTTCCGGGGGCGGACTTCCGTTGCAAAGACCTCGATCTCCTTTCCGCTTTCGTGTGCCGCCAGGATGCAGGCGAGCGCCGCCTCCGAGTTGCAGTGCGTCATGATCGTATCGCCGTCCCTGATGTGGCGTGCTCCGAACGCGGCGATGCGGCCGAGCGCCTCTTCCGAGTTGGCGACGAAGGTGTCAGCCCGCCGGGAAATGAGATCGCGTGCTTCCCCTGTCGTGGCTGCCCCGGGGAGATCCTTCAGTACGAAGTGAAGGGCGTTCGGGAGCGAGACGGCGGTCGGCCGCGTGGCAAGCAGGATGTCTGCCGCCCGGTGCATCTCGGCGACGAAGGCGTCACGATTGTGCGTATCCACGGTGGCGGCGTGGGCCTTCAGTGCCAGCGCTCCGGCCCGGGCAATCCGTCCTGCACCGCGAATTTCCATGCCGGCGATTTTTTCAGCCGTATCGGCAAGACTCATGCGATTCAATGATAAGGTGTCACGGTATATAGCACATACAGGCGGAAAGAGACCATGTCGGTTGCAGTAGTGTTTGACAGTGCAGGCACCCTCCTCCATACGTATCGGGTTGCAAAGGACCTCATCCAGGACTCGATAATGGTGGATATCGAGACGACGACGCTGGCATACGCCTGCGAGGGCCGTGCCCTCGTCACGCTCTATGTCCATTCCCGGGACATCATCGACGCCGCTCCCGAAACGCTGCTCTCGTCGTATATCACAGAGCACCACACGCCGTTCGGCATCGCATGCTCCTGTCAGGTCGTCACCGGGGATCAGGTGAAGGCCGCACTCGCCGACGACAGGAGAGCGCACATCGGCGATCTGCAGGACTGCATCCGGATGGTCTGGAAGAGCTGCCGGAAGGAAGCCGTTGTCGCCATGGCAAGCGGTGTCATGATCAACCTCGTCCTCGGCGGAATCGAGTTTGTCATCACCTCGGGCGGCCGTCCCTTTCCGGGTGCGAGATCCACCATCCGAAGGCTGCAGGAGATGGGAGTGGCGACCTATATCGCCTCCGGAGACCGCACCGACAAACTCGTCCGCATAGCCGACTATCTTGGAATTCCGCACGACAACGTCCATGGCGTAGCGACTCCGGCAATCAAGGCGCAGGTCGTGGATGATCTCAGGACGCAGTACGATACGGTCGTGATGGTAGGGGACGGGATCAACGATCTCAACGCTATGTACACCGCAGATCTTGCCATCCTCTCCGAACAGCAGTCGGGGAAAAAACCCTCCCCTCTCTATGATGCCGCCGATCATGTCATCACGAAAGTGACGGAGGTCGTGGATATCGTCGCATCGCTGAAAAAATAAAAGCCGCACACCCGATGTACCGATATAAAGAATAATATGATACGACCACAACAATACAGTGAAGAGGAAATGCATGGCTCCTTTACTCACGGTTGAAAACCTTTGCATGGAATTTAACGGCAACAGAGTTCTCAACGACGTTTCTTTTCAGATGGATGAAGGTGAGATACTCGGTATCATCGGGAGAAGCGGTGCCGGGAAAACCGTCCTGATGCACCTGATCCGCGGGGTGGATCAGCCCCCGACGAGCGGTACCGTCCGTTATCATGTGGCGATCTGTGACGGGTGCTCGTATCTGGATGTCCCGAGCGCAGCAGGTTCCGCCTGCCCGAAGTGCGGCGGAGCGCTCAGGGCGACTGACGTCGATTTGTGGTCGGAAGAGAACGAGCAGCTCAAACGCCGGATAATGCGCCGGACTGCGATCATGTTTCAGCGTACTTTCGCACTCTACGGCGACGACAGGGTTATCGAAAACGTATTGCACGCTCTGGACGATATCGGATATCCCGGCCAGAATGCGGTGAACCGGGCTGCTGATCTTCTCGACGAGGTGCGCCTGTCCCACCGGATGATGCATATCGCCCGCGACCTGTCGGGAGGCGAAAAGCAGCGCGTTGTTCTTGCCCGGCAGCTCGCGAAGGAGCCGTTCCTGTTGTGCGCGGACGAGCCCACGGGTACCCTTGATCCGAGGACCGCCACGATTGTCCATGATATGCTGAATACGGCGGCGGAAACGAACAGTATGGGCATGCTTGTCACGTCGCACTTCTCACAGGTTGTCGAAGATATCTGTGACCGCGCCATCCTGCTCGAGGAAGGGAACATCGTCAAAATCGGAAGCCCCGCCGAGATCATCAGGACGTTCATGGAGAAGGCCGACGATACGGAGACGTTCGAGACAGCGGAACTCGGGGAGAAGGTGCTGATTGCCCGGGACGTGACAAAACGGTTCATCTCTGTCGACCGGGGTGTCGTCAAGGCAGTGAACGGCGTCTCCTTCGATGTGGCGGAACGGGAAATTTTCGGCATCATCGGCACGTCGGGCGCCGGAAAAACCACAATGTCGCGCATTATCGCGGGCATCATCGAACCCACGAGCGGCGAGATGAACGTCCGCATCGGTGAAGAGTGGATCGACATGACAAAGCCCGGCATCCAGAACCGCGGAAGGGCGAAAGGGTATATCGGTCTCTTACACCAGGAATACGATCTCTATCCGCACCGCACGGTTCTTGACAATCTCACCGATGCAATCGGGCTCGAATTCCCGAAGGAGCTTGCAATCAGGAAGGCCCAGATTACGCTTCGAATGGCAGGGTTTCCGGAAGAAAAGAGCGGTGCCGTTCTCGATCGGTATCCCTCGCAGCTTTCCGAGGGGGAAAAGCACCGTGTTGCGCTCGCGCAGGTGCTGATCCGGGAGCCGCGCTTCATCCTGCTCGACGAACCGACCGGGACCATGGATCCCATCACGAAGATCGATGTAAAACACTCCATCATGCATGCTCGCGAGGAGATGGACGAAACATTCATCGTGGTCTCCCACGACATGGAATTTGTCAAGGATATCTGTGACCGTCTTGCTCTCATGCGCGGGGGCAAAATCGTAAAAATAGGACCGACCGAAGAGGTATTGTCACATCTTTCCGCCGAAGAGCGCCAGATAATGGCGAAAGCGACGGAGAACTGAGGTGAGGGCATTGATCATCCACCTCGACGGCACGAGGCTGGAGATGGCGGAGGGGACGACCCTGCAGGACATAGTGCCCGGACTCGATACTGCGTGTTCGGTCGCCGTTATCCGTCCCGGAGAGGAGGAAGCGGCTGAAACGCGCTCGCTCCGGGTATCCACGACTGCCGGCGAGGTGGTGATCGAACTCCCGGCAACCGAAAAGTCCGGTGCACTCTTTATCCTTCCCGCCTGTGAGAGCGGGGATGAGGGCGCCGGACTCCCGCTCGGCTGGGCCGACCGGTACTCGGTAGCGTTCGGCCCGTTTCCCTCGGAGATCCGGCCGGCACGGGTGCCGGAGCAGTACGCAGAGGGTGACGTCATCCTCGGCTGCGGCGGATATGACCCGGGACGGTCGTATTTTATTTTTTCCCGGATGAAGCACAACGCCGACTACGGCGCCGCTTCGGGCGGGGGCGTAATCGGCCGCGTTGTAAGCGGGAAGAGTGTGCTGGCGCGGTGGTCCGCCGGGGACCGGATAGAGTGCGTCGAGCGGATCATGAGCCGCGAGGACAGGAGCCGGGCATTTACGACGACGGATCGGTCGGTACCCCTTGAGGACGGCATGCAGGTCATCAGCCATGTTCGCGTGATTGCCGAGGGGATTTCTCCCTCCGGGACGGACACGACGGTGGCGGAGAGTGTTGAGCACCTCCTTCTTGCTCTCGAAGGAGGACGGTTTTCCATCGGAAGATCCGCAAGCACGCATGTCCGTGACGACCGGCTGGGCGGAACCGATACGCCGTTTCAGAAGCGGGCGTCGCGCCTTGAGGGCACGGTTACCGTCCGCACCCGCGGCACCTGCCGGGGATGCGTCTATATCTATACAACCGACACGCCCGGCAGTGCCGCCCACACCGTCGTCGGGCGTGTGGCACACGGCATCGAGCTTATCAGGTTCGCCGGGGAGGGAGAGCAGCTCTGCGTACAGTCGGAACCCCCCCGGCTTGAATTCCTCGGAATGGCACTTAACGAAGCGGAAGCGCGTGCAGCGGAGCGCGGGATAAGGCTCTCCGTGGATGAGAGGTCGGGGGAGCGGGTGGTGATCGGCCAGGACCCCCCCACCACGCTTGAAGTGCTCGCCGCCGGTGCCGCCCGCCTGATGACGGTGCCCCTTGCCGACGTAATTGCCGTTCGTCTTGACGACGAGCGCGCACCCGCGACCTGCAAGATCTTCCGCACGGTCAGCGGGCTCAAACTGCACAACGTCGGCATGCTGCCGATTCTTTATACGTTCGAGGACGTCTACCTCTTCAAACCCGACATGGCCACGGGCACGAAGATCAACCTTGAAAACCTGCCCTCAGGGGAAGTGCCGGCCAATACTCTTGCCATGACCAACGATTCCCGGAAAGCCACCGGGATAGTGGGTGTGCGCACGACGGCAAACCGTGAGTTCGGGCCGACGAGCGAACCGTTTGAAGGCACGAACATCATCGGCACGATACTGGAACCGGAGAAGCTGAAGGCCTTTAAGGAAGGGAAAGTCGTTTTTATCAGGGAGGTCGAATCATGACCCTGTACACCCCGACCCACGTCGGTACGGTCACGAAATACGTATTCGTCGATTCGCCTGATATCACCCCCCAGAACCTGTCAATCCGTGCATACGAAATTTCCCGCGGCCTGATGATTAAAGAGACCTGTTTCGGGCTGCAGATTACCGGAATGCCGGATGAGGTGGCGAGGGTTATCGCGGAGCTCCGGACGCTGGACCCCTCCCACATCTTTGTCAAGGACCGGGGTTTTCCTCCCGGCGACCCGCGGCGGTGCAGGGCGAACCTGGGAGGTGCCCGCCCGGGGTATTACGGGCATGAGTTCGAAGTTGCGCTTCTCCGCTACATCTCCCGCGGCCTCGACCGGATCGCAGCCTGTGAAAAGGACGGGCTCCCGGCTCCCGAGGCGCCCCCGAAGAAACTTTACACAACACGTCTGGATGTGAAACGCCTGAAAAAGATCATCGATGCAGAGGAGCCCTAAAATGGCAAAAGTCTTTATTTATCCCGCAACGAGCCTCATTCTTTCCGATATGGTGGAGCGGTGGGGGCATTCGCCCCTTGGGGCGGCGGTCGCCGTCCGGGAACATATCCAGAGTCCCGGCCTCGACTCGCCGCCGCTCCAGATGACCGCCGACGATCCGAAACGCGGACTGAAATATGCGGCGGTTGAAGTGCCGTCGGGAGTCCGCGGACGCATGTCCCTCTTCGGTCCGCTCATCGAAGAGGCGGATGCGGCGATCATCGTCAACGACGCCGATCTCGCATTCGGGTGCATGGGGTGCGCGCGAACAAACGAGCTCGTCAAATATCTGATCCGGAAAAGGGGTGTTCCCGTGCTCGATCTCGTGTATCCTTCCTGTGATGAGGACGGTGTGGCGTTCGTGGCCGCGATTAAGGCGTTTCTTTCGGATCTTTCCGGGGGCGAACCATGAGCCAGCCCGTTCGTGTCGCCCAGCTCTCCTGCGGGCCGGAGCATTCGGGAGTGCAGAAGGAGATTTACGACGCTGCGGCTGCGGTGAATGCGGAGATGTTCTTCCCCGACGTCACGCTCAACGACATACGGGAATCATACGGTGCTTTCGGCCTGGAGGCGAGGAGTGCCGATCTCCGGCTTGCCATCGCCCGGGCAAAGGCCCTTGTCGAGGGACGGGTGGATGCGGACGCGGTTTTCATCGCCACCTGCTTCCGCTGTGCCGAGGCGGCGATTGTCAGGAACGAGCTCAGGCGGTATATTCATGAAAACTCCGACCTGCCGGTTGTCTCCTACTCGTTTACGGAACGCACCACGTCGGGCACGCTCCTCACCCGGATGGAGGCGCTCACCACGATTGCCCGGCGCCGTGCCCTGCTCGCCCGGGAAGTGCAGGAGGGGCTCACGATGGGCGTCGATTCCGGATCTTCGACGACAAAGGCGATTGTCATGCAGGACAACCGGATCATCGGCGCCGGCTGGGCGCCCACCACAAACGTTCTCGGGAGCGCCGAAGACGTCATCAAAACCGCGCTCGAGGAGGCGGGAGTGGCGCGGAACGACCTCGAGGCGACAGGCACCACCGGATACGGGCGTTTTCTCATCGGGGAAAAAATCGGAGCCGATCTCATCCAGGAGGAACTGACCGTCAACTCCAAGGGTGCGGTCTTCCTTGCCGACCGGCAGCGCGGCGAGGCAACGGTCATTGATATCGGCGGCATGGACAACAAGGCGATCTCCGTCCAGGACGGCATTCCCGGCACATTTACCATGGGCGGCATCTGTGCCGGGGCAAGCGGGCGGTTTCTCGAGATGACGGCAAAGCGGCTCGGTGTCGATATCACCGAGCTCGGGCCGCTTGCCATGAAAGGGCTGTCGGGGGAGGTGCCCATGAACAGCTACTGCATCGTCTTCGGCACCCAGAGCCTCGTCAATGCCCTTGCAGCCGGCAGTTCCGCAGAGGATGTCGCCGCAGCCGCCTGCCACAGCGTCGCGGAACAGGTCTTCGAGCAGCAGCTGCAGGAGGTCGACATCAAGGAGCCGGTCATTATGGTGGGCGGAACGTCGCTTATCGAGGGGCTCGTTCACGAGATGGGCAAACTGCTCCAGACGAAGATCGTCGTCCCTCCGCACTCCCAGTACATCGGATCGGTGGGCTCGGCACTGCTTGCATCAGGTTTTATCAGGGGCGATTCCGGTGAAGGCGCTTGAGTATTTCGAGGTCGAAAGCCCCGAACCGGTGGGCGGCGAAGCATACCGTGCGATAGCGGAGCATATCCTGCAGGATCTCGATCTCCTGAAGGTGATAGGACGGCTGCATATCTACATCGACCCCGAAATCCCCCTCTTTCTTGCGGTGGGCCTGACCCGCAAACTGCCCCGGCTCGTCCGCCTCGGTGATATCGCGAACGTGCTGGCGGATGGGGATCGGATTGTCCTCGATATCGCCGACGAGACGCATCTTTCGGAGATGCTCACGCTGCTCTGGGACCGGTACGGCCGCGACACCGTTGACCAGCCGGACCGTTTCACCGTGGTTATTACCTCACCCGGGATGGATGCGCGGGAGATTGAAAATCTCGTCGTCTTTAACCCGAGCGAGCACCTGTACAAGGATATCATCTATGCCCTCCAGTATATCGCCCCCGAGGGATTCAAGGTACGGCGGGAATGGGTGAAGGAGGAGCAGTTCTTCTATGTCGCCAGCGAAAACACGCTGGATGAGGATGTTCTGCGGACGCTGGTTGCGGAGAAGTTCCGGCTGATCGGGGTGAGCGAATGACGCTGGTGCCGGTAACGTACAAGGGGGGCGTCTATCGCCATGACGAAATCGTCGACCTGATCGAGGATCTCGGCGGATATATCGTACAGAAGCACACGATTGCACAGGACGTCATTCTCCAGTCCCTTGTTCCCCGTGAAGATATCGAGCTGATCCGGAGGATCGCCCGGCCGCTTACAGGCGAGGTGATCGAGGCCCCGCTCGTCGGCGCTGAGATTGCGGTCGTCAGCCCGAGTCTCGAAATCCACCATCTTCCGCACTCCTCCTGCGATGTTGCAGAATATTTCCGGCGTGTCGGCGCCAAGACCAACATGGTGGGCCTCGCCCGGGGATTCGGCAAACGGATTGCGAACCTGACTATCGAGGAGCGGGATGTGATCAACGAACACGACTGCGCCGTCTTCCTTCTCGGCAACTTCGAAGAGTGCATCCGCCACAAGTTTCCGGCTCTCAGGCGCGGTATCACGGTCCCCATCATCGTCACCGGGGCGCCCTCCACCGACCGCCTGAAAGCGATCATCGATCCGCCGGTGGAGGGGTACGTGGGGAGCATCGGCAGGCTTGCACACCGGATGAAGAAGCAGGAGGGTGAGATCGAGCATCTCGACACGCTTGTCGACGAGGTCGCGCGTGTGCTGGATGCGCGCCGCGATGAGATTGCCAAGGACCCGCTCTCGGTCTCGCCCGCGAGGCTGATGACCGTCATCGACGAGGCGATGCAGATCACGGCAGCCTCGACACATCCCACTCCGATCACCGTACAGATTGCCGGGCTTCGGGTGAAGATTCCGTACGAAACCTCCGCCGACACACTTCGTATGCTGGAGGTCGACGAGGGCATCACTCTCGGGGATGTGGCGGACGTGCTGCCGTCACGAATGCGCACGTACATATGGATCAAGATACGACCTTTTTCCGAGACCAACATCATGGTATAGTGCCATATTTTACCCGGCAGACACTACCATGAGAGATACGTCCTCGGAAATCAGTGTGGTGGATGTGTGGAGTTTGACGATATCTTACAGGAAATAATCGACCGGGGTGCAGACAAGACCGCGTCCCGGTGGCTTCGCGAGATCGAGGATGAATTCGGTGCCGTGCCGCTCATCTTTCAGCGAATGGCGCAGCGGCCCGAAGTGCTCGTTTCGCACCTTCTTTACAAGGATTCGGTTACGCATACGAGCACCATCGATCCCAAGTACGTCGAACTGATCAGTCTTGCCGTCGGGGCCGCACTCGGGTGCACCCATTGCGTGGAGTACCACATGACGTCTGCGATGAGCAAGGGAGCGACCCGGGATGAGATACTGGAAGTGGTGCTGATAGCGGGACTTCTTGCAAATTCCTCCGTTCTCGCAAACGCCTACCGCGTTGTCGACAAAAACTCATCCGAATGCGGCCCGAGCTGCGAAATCAACGGATTTTCCCGCAAAAAGCCGCAGGAATAAGCGGCTGCGGGATTCCTCTATTTTCCTTTTCGTGAGAACCGGAACACTCCCCGCCGTGGGTGTTTCTTCACGGTTCCGGAAAACACGCCTCCGGAAGCGGAGCGCACATCCTCGATGGTATAAAAGGAGTTTGGATTATAGGTATTTACGAGATTGAGAACATCGGGGATCTCTTTTCGCTTGACGACCGCAAAGATCAGCTTCACCTGCCCGTGCTTTCCCTCGGCATTGATGACGGTCATGCCGAAACCGCCGGATTTCAGCTCCCCGAGCAGCTCCGAGGCATCGTACTGGGTAATGATCCGGACAAGCGCCAGCCCCATTGCAACTTTTTCCTCGACCAGTATTCCTACGAAGTTGCCCAGTGCGAATCCCCCTGCATAGGCAAGGTAATTTGCGACGTTCGTAAGGTTTGAAAAGACCTGTCCGATGGCAAGGAGCCAGATGAGGATCTCGAAGAACGCAAGCACGGGTGCGACCATCTTGAGACCCCGGGACACGAAGATGATGCGCATCGTCCCGAATGTGACGTCGGCCACGCGCGCAAGGAATATGAGTACGGGGATGGCGAACGCTGCCACCGTATCGTTTGCCAGAAGATCGAATGGAACCATCAGCGTCCGTCCTCCGTTTGTGTCTGGCTAGGGATTGTGCATTCAGGAGTATAAGTATCGCTCTGTCGGATCATCACCTCCTGATCTCTGATCTCCCGTCCGCATTCCGGAAAAAATATCACCTGCCCGCCACGCCTCCCGGTCATGGCACTCTGCGGCCGTCATGCTTTCCCGTGGCTTCAGGCGGCCCGTCCCCGGCCTCACTCGACGTCACGATCCTCTTCGCAGCCTGCCCGTCTGGCGAACATGAATGTCGCCGCCGTCATTATCTTCTGCGCTATCGCCGATGCACAACTCGTTCTGCCGGCGCCGGCCGCCGGATGGCGGACAGCATAAAAGGGTTCATTTACTCCGGGCAAGAGTAAATTATTGCACACATTGCGGCGGAGTGCCACCCGTGGCGACAGATGACTGTTATACTGTTCGGAAAGGGATGTATCGGGCCGGAATATGGTCGGTTGTTCTGATCCTGTATGCCTGTCTTTGTGCGGCGGGATGTGTCGCGCACCCCCCGGGTGCGGTCGATACGGATACGGCCGTCGTCGTTCGCGACGTATCCCCCCACGAAGCAGCCTTTCTTATTGAAAAAAATGCAGGCAATGCCGATTTTATCATCCTCGACGTCCGGAAACCCGATGAGCGTGCACAGGGATTCATTGCGGGATCGGTCAACCTCGACACACGGGATCTCAATTTTACCGACCGTCTCGCAGCCCTCGACCGGAACAGGGAGTATCTCCTGTATGATACCACAGGGAGTCGGAGCGCCTCCACGATGTCGCTGATGGAGGAGATGGGCTTTATGAAAATTTATACCCTGGAAGGCGGCATTAATGGATGGAAAATAGCGGGATACCCTGTCGTAACTCCGGAAAACGGATTCCAATAACGGGATTCAGGTATCCTCGCCGTCTTTTATATACACGACTCCTTCCGGCGTTTCGGGTAGTTCGTCGGTGATGACGATAGTGCCGGAAATGCGGTTGAAGAGCCGCAGCCGCCGGCCTCCCATCGCCAGCCACCCGATCAGGCAGTCGATGACGAGCAGAAATGCCTTGCCGAAACTTTCGATGGCTGCGTTCGCATATCCGGCCGGGGTTCCGTCGGCGGCGGTCATGCGGATGTGCATGACCATCTTTCCGGCCGACTGCCCCGTCCTCCCTTCAAGGATCGTCCAGTAGACCCACTGCAGGACGCCGTGCGTGGCAATCTGCTCTATTCCCGAAAATGGAAGGGATGCGCCTGACCGGACGAAGACGGCTATGGGTTCCACATCACCGACGCGATAATCCCGACAAGGATAATGTCGATAAGCCAGGCCCAGAAGCGCGATCCCCACGTCGCAAGGCGGAGTTGTATCACCACCGGCTCGTCTGTCCTGTCAGTCATCTTCGGAGAGCAGTTTCCCGGCTTTTCCGATGGAATCCCTGTCCATTTCATGGATTAGTATCGTCACCCAGTCGGGGGGGACATTAAGGGTGGTCACGATAAGGTCGGTAATCCCTTCGACGAGCTGTTTCTTCTGTTCGCGTGTCCGTCCTTTGGAGATTTCAAGCGTAACGATTGGCATGGTTGATCAATCTGTGTGTTTGCTCCCTGACCGTATCAATGCTTTGAGGCGTGCGTCAGAGCACGCCGCACACGGAAAGGTAATAGATATTTCGGACCTGCTGTGCCGATGCCTCCGAGACATGGCGTGCGATGCACCCGGCAACGTCTTCCACGTCCTCTTCGGGCAGACACCCGAGACTCTCGTCCCCGGAGAGGATACGATCGGTGAGATATTTCCATTCGTCTGCGGATAATCGCCCGATACGCCGCCTGAAGTCCTCATTGTCCACGGCGATGTGATTCGAGAGCGGAGGGAGGATTGAGTGGAAGTCGTGCCCCGAGCCGGGACAGCCGATGCCCTCCCGTTCAGGGGCCAGTTTCCGGAGTATGGCGATATCCGCCGGGGTAAGGTCACGCGGCACCTGCCTGTACCTCCGTTACCGGCGCCCGAAGATCCATGCCCCGAGCAGACCACCCGCCACCACCCATCCCGCGCCCGCGGATTGTGTCGGTGACGGCGATGCAGGCTGTTCGGGTGTCGTGAGGGCCGTCGACACCGGTGTGGGCCGCTTCAGTGTCCGGGTGACGTTCGTCGTCCTGCCGGTCTCGACCTGCACCGTCTCCTCGATCGGGGTGAAATTGTCTGCCAGCAGGACGAGGGTGTACGTTCCGGGGTCGAGGGCCCTGATCGTGACGGGAGTGGTTCCCTGCTCGTTTCCGTCCAGCAGGACACGGGCACCCGCAGGGATGGACGTGACGAGAATCGAGCCGGTCGTCACCGTCTCGATACCGCCTGCGGCGAGGACGACCGAGATCGTTTCGTAGTCGGTGCCGGCCAGATCCTGCCTGCCGTTCGGGAGGAGTACGGCGTAGACCGTGTACGTCCCGGCGTCAGGAGTGCCGCCGCCGGTGCGGGTATTCCACCGGTAACTCCAGGTGGTGCCCATCACAGTTACGCGCGTAAAACTGCCGGGATTGCCTGTGACGACCGCCGACCTGATATTGTCGAGCCTCACTCCGTTCGGAGCGAGGTTGGGGCCCGTGAGAAAGAGGTAGACCGTGTCGCTCCCCGCAGCCGCACCGGAGAGGCGCACCTCATCCCCGATGGTGGCGGTGACGGTTTTCGCACAGGAGACGCCCGGAAGTGTCGCGGCGGCAAGGAGTATGCCCAGCAGGCAGACGGCGGCCATTCGCAGGACCCGGGCGGTGTCTGGTATGTCTCGCATACATCTCCTATGCCGCAAAAACCAAGATAAAGATATGGACGTCTCCTTTTCGGGAGAAGACATATTGCCGTGGCGGGAGAAAATGCATCTGACGAAAACCGGATGGTGGTCCGGAGAGGTGTGTGATCCGAATGGCAGTACAGAAAGTTCTTATTGCATACGCGTCCCGGTACGGCTCGACCCGTGAGATTGCCGAGGCGATCGCGGAAGTTCTGCAGGAGCAGGGTATCGAAAGCGATCTGAAAAGCGTTATGGAGATAAAAAACATCACCGGGTACGACGGCATCGTGATCGGAAGCCCGATCTACATGGGAAAATGGCTTGTCGAAGCGGTGGATTTCGTGAAGCTCTTTCAGGAGGCGCTCAGGAAAATGCCGGTTGCCATCTTTGCCGTCGGATTCTCGATGCGGGAGCCGACCGAGGATAACCGCCAGAAAGCCCTTGCCGCAATCCATGCGATCCGCCCGTATGTGCATCCCCTCGACGTGGGGATCTTTGCAGGAAAAATGGTTTTCGAAGAACTTTCCGAAGCCGACCGGCAGATAATCTCCCTTTCCGGGGCCTCGGAATCGGCCGACTTCAGGGACTGGGACGAGATCGCCGCATGGGCGGGAGAGCTTAAAGCGATCCTTGAACCGCCTGCGTAACGTGCGTCAGCCCCGGTCCGGGAACGGGCTTCGGCCGGAACCCGGCACCATCCGGCGCTTCTTCGGCTGTAGCGACGGGATCGCGGCCCCTCACCGCTACATCCCGAAATCGAAGAGCGTGGTGCGGGTCGGGTCCATATCCGACCATTTCCACCCGACGGCCTCGATGATCCGGGCGATCGGCTGTTTCAGCGTCTTGTCGAGCATCGTCTCCCAGTCGACCACAAACTCCTCCGGAACCTGGTCCGGGTATTCAAAGCAGATTACGTCGGTTTTCGGGTATCGTGCCGTTACTGTTTTGATATAGAGCCGTTTCGGCTTGCTTCCCCGCTTGAAATCGGTGCCCAGGTATTCGTTCGAATAGAAGGCTCCCCTGATGTGGGCGTCCTTCGTCTCGTAGGTGTCGAGATGTTTGCCGATTCCGCCGGGAATCCCCACCTCGTCGAGAGGGTACTCGCCGCGCCGGTACCGCCGGATGACAGCGGAGAGATACGCTCTCACGTCGGCGAGGTCCTTGCCCCTGAGGATGAGCCCCATCACCCGCTCCTGCACGTCGCGGGTGATCTGCGGGGAGTCGCTCCGCCGCATCTCGAATCCGACGATGTCGATCGTGTCGACCTCCTTTCCCTCTTTCCAGATCAGGTGGCCTGCGTACCGTTTCTTCTTTCCCGCCTGGAAGAAGTGCCTGTACACCTTTTCGAACTTGATGGAAAAGTAATGGCTCTCCGCACCCAGCACGTCGCGGGCGAAACCCGAATAACTCGTATTCAGACGCTCTTCGATCGAGCGGGCGGTCCGGATCGTGGCATCGAGATCGGCGGCGGGCAGCTGCACCATGCACGAGTCCGTGTCGCCATAGAGGACGGTGTATCCGATCTCCTGTATCACCGTTCTCGTGTGTTCGATAATCGCCCGCCCGACCGAGGTGACCGCCGATCCGATCTCGCGGTCGTACAGGCGGAACCTTGCGTAGCCGGAGACGCCGTAGTAGGTGTTCATGATTACCTTCAGCACGTTCTGCTGGATATCGTAGAGCCTGTACTCGGGCGACCCGTACGGGAATGTATTGCGGAGCTCTTTCTTATCGTCGCGCTCGGCGAGAAGCTCGGCGATGATGCTCCGCGTAAGCCCGTCCGGTGACTTCCGGAACCTGATGCCGTTCGGGGCGCACAGCTCGCCGTCCGGGTCCTTCGTCTCCGGCGACGCGTTGATGGTCATCATCGCCATCGGGTAGAGGGATTTGAGGTCGAGGACGATTACGTTCTCCTTCACGCCGCGTGTGGGATCGAAGACCGTCGCACCCTCGAACTCCTCGGCATCGGCAAATCCCTTCGAAGGCAGCACGAACGTGCCGAACGCTTTCCTGAGAATGTAAATGTCGATGACGTTCGAGGAGTTGAGGGTGCGATCGAGGGGGCAGCCGACATAGCGGGCGATCTCGCGGTAAAAATCGATGATGCTGTTCTTCGTGTTGATTGCCACGCATAGCTCGACATCGCGGAGGTTGTATTCGATGAGCCGTGCCGGATCATGCCTCCAGAGGTCGCTGATCGAACCTGCGTACCGAATTTTGCGGATGCCGAGCTCATCTTCCGCGATCGCGTCGAGCCGGTACGACTCTTTCTGGCTCCCCTGCATCTTCCGGTATGCGGAAAGCAGGTCGAAGACCGACCGCCCCCGCACGGCGTTCCGTCCCGATTGTCCGGGAAGTCGGGCCATTTTATCGGGGCGCAGGCCCAGCACGTCCATCCGGCGGACGATGTACGGGATATCGAACTCGGTGAAATTCCAGCCGCTCAGAATATCGGGGTCCGTTTCGGTGATGTAGTCGGCAAATGCGGACAGCATCTTCTTTTCGTCTTCGAAGATGCAGACGGCATGAGTGCCCTCGCGGAAGCACGGGTTGTCGGGATCGCCCCGGTGATGGAGCTCTATCGTACCCGGATCATTACCCGGTGCATTGAGGTAGAACGTGGTGTAGGCATCCTCAAAGGAGTCATGGCCCGTGATGCAGATGATCCGGTCCCTGTCAGGATCGGGAAATCCCCTCTCGTCCTCGCACTCGATATCGATCAGGCAGAGGCGTGCGGGCGCCGTGACCACCGCGGGCCGGACCTCCTCTTCGCCTGCGATCGTGCCGGGAACGATCGCGCCGCCGGTGATCCCCTTGTCGATCATAAACCGCGTGGCAAACGGAATATCCGCCTCGAAATGGATGTATCTCTCCCGCACATCGCGCACATCCGTCGGCCGCAGCGTGTAAATCCGCCGGAGCTCCTCCCCGCGGATAGACCAGTACCGCCGGGAGAGGTCTGCCTCCGCACTCCCCGGGAGCGGCACATCCCTGGCCTGATCGAGGGGGACGTAGAAATACGGCCTGAATCCGCTGACTTCCACGTGCACCGCCTCGCCGGTCTCCCGGCGGCCGAAGAGATGGATCAGCGGTCCTTCGGGGGTGGTGCTGTATTCTACCTGATTGACGGCGATCCTCAGCGGTTCTTCCCCGGCAGTCACAGGCCAGCCTTCCTGCAGAGTGACCGTATGCTCTCCGCCGCGGCACGGAACTGCTCCGCTTCGCGGGGAGAGAGATCGATTTCGATGACGGATTCGATACCGCGGCTCCCGATCTCCGCAGGGACTCCGACGGCAACGCCCTCCTCGCCGTATTCACCCTCAAGCACGCAGGAACAGGGCAGGATCACCCGCTCGTTCCCGATGATTGCCCGGATAAGGCGCACAATTCCGAATGCGGGCCCGAAGACCGTCCCGCCTTTGCCCCGGATGACCTGCATACTCGCCTGCCGCATCTCCTGAAGGATCTCGTCCTGCTCCGTGTCGGGGACCGTGAACGGGAGCCGGGAAAAGAGCGGCACCTGATGCTCCCCGTGCTCCCCGAGCACCCACGCCTCGTCCGCATCGTAGCCTCTGTCGGCCAGGAATTCCCTGAACCGTGCGCTGTCGAGCTGTCCCCCGAAACCGATCACGCGGTTCCGGTCGAGGCCGGATGCCTGCTGAAGGTAGAAGGTATTTGCGTCCATCGGGTTCGTGACGGTGATAGCCACGCCCTTAAATTCCTCCAGGTACCTGCTGCAGAGGCCGGCGACCGGGAGATTCGCCCCGAAAAGGTCCGCCCGGGTGCGGATAGTGGGATTTCGGGGTGTGCCTGCGGTAAAGACAAAGATGTCCGTGTCGCGGATGCCGTCCGGGTCGCTCGTGATGGTGATGTCGAGGCCGGTGTGGCGGAGGTCGAGCACCTGCGCCCCAAGGAGGGGGGTATACGTATCGAGAAGATTGAGCTCGTCGACGAGGCCGGTGGCAGCAGCGAGAAATGCCACTTCGCCCCCGACGCGTCCCACACCCATCACGGAGAGACTTGTCATGCGGATAACTATGGGTATGCTAATAATAAATAACTACAATTTTTATCGGAATGGTGCGGCTTCAATCCGGTCCGGTGGACGTCGGGGGGGTGACGCTCCGCAATCATCTCGTGCTGGCCGCAGGCGTGCTCGGGACGACCGGAGCGTCGCTTGCCCGGATGCTCCGCGAAGGCGCCGGCGGGGTAGTGACGAAATCCATCGGCCCGTATCCGAAAGACGGGCATCCCGGTCCCTGCGTGGCGGTGTATGAGGGTGCGGTGATGAACGCAATGGGGCTCCCGAACCCGTCCCGCGAATTTGAGGACGAAATGGAGGGTCTTTGGGGCGAGCCGGTGGTCGTAAGCATCTTCGGCGGAAATCCCGGCGAGTTTGCGGAGGTGGCGTCATGGTTCGCGGGGCAGGCGGCCGGATTCGAGCTGAACCTCAGCTGCCCGCATGCAGAAGGGTACGGAGCGGCGCTCGGAGCGGATCCGGCGCGTGTCGAGGCATGCACCCGTGCCGTGGCCGCAACCGGGGCTCCCTGCTGGGTGAAACTCACCCCGAACGTGACCGATATCGCCGCATGCGGCAGGGCTGCGGAGCGGGGCGGCGCCACGGCGGTCGTGGCGGTAAATACCCTGAAAGCGATGCGGATTTCGACCGCACTCCGGCGCCCCGTGCTCGGGTACGGCTTCGGCGGGCTCTCCGGGCCGGCAATCTTCCCGGTTGCCGTCCGGTGCGTCTACGAGCTCTATGAAGCCTGCCGCATCCCCGTCATCGGGTGCGGAGGCGTCGCAACGGCGGACAACGTCGTGGAGATGATGATGGCGGGCGCGAGTGCCGTGCAGATCGGGAGTGCCGTCCTTGACGGAACGGGGATCTTCGGAGCGATTGCCGCGGAGCTCTATGCGGATGACGGCATTCCGGCGGAGGAGATTGTGGGGTGCGCCCATGCATGAGATTCCCTCCGTGCCGGTGACCGTCACCCGCATCGTGGAGGAGACTCCTACGGTCCGGACATTCTTCTTCGGGAAAGCGTTTCGTGCACGGCCCGGACAGTTCGCGATGGTCTGGGTGCCGGGCGTGGATGAGATTCCGATGGCCCTCTCCTCGGATAGCAGCATCACGGTCCAGAAGGTGGGCGACGCGACGGGGGCCCTGTTTGACCTCCGGGAAGGGGACATGCTGGGTATCCGGGGGCCGCTCGGGAACGGATTTACGGCCTCCGGCCGCATCCTTGCGGTTGCGGGGGGCATCGGGGCAGCACCGCTCCTGCCGCTTGCCCGGGAGGGGAGTGCGGAGACGTTTCTGCTAGGTGCCCGGACCGGGGACGAGCTCGTGTTCCGGGATTCGCTTCCGGCACTCACGGATGTGCGGATTGCGACCGACGACGGCACCGCCGGGCATCACGGTTTTGTCACCGGCCTCCTTGCCAAGCTCGATCCGGCCGCGTACGACGCCATCTGTGTTTGCGGGCCGGAGGGGATGATGGTGGCTGTGCTAAGAGCGCTCGATGCCGCCGGGGTTGCCGGCCGGGGGCAGTTTTCACTGCACCGGTATATGAAGTGCGGCGTGGGGATCTGCGGTTCGTGCTGCATCGATCCCTCCGGGCTCCGTGTCTGCCGCGACGGCCCGGTCTTTTCCGGGGATCTCCTGCTGGAGAGCGAGTTCGGTGCATACGCCCGCGATGCAAGCGGCCGGAAAAAGCGTTTCTGACTACTCTTTCCTTTTACCGATCCGGTCTTTTCCGGCTTACCGGTGGTATGTCTCGCCGCGACTGATGCGCATCGCCCGGTAGCACTGCTCGAGCACGAGCAGGCGGACGATCTGGTGCGGAAAAGTTGCCCGGGAGAGGCTCCACCTGAAGTCCGCCCGCTCCCTGAGGGCGGGGGAGACGCCAAGTGTTCCGCCGATGATAAATGCGAACCGGCTCTTCCCCGAGATCGTCAGCTCCGCGAGCGTTTTTGCAAGCTCTTCCGAAGACCACTGCGTGCCTGCGCAATCGAGCAGGACCACCATGTCGGAGGGTGAGATATCCGAAAGGACGCGATCGCCTTCTCTGGAAAGGATCCGGGCATGCTCCCCCGCTGTCAGTGCTCCCGGGATCGGCTCGTCCGGATATTCCGTAACGGTGATGCCGGCATACCCGGAAAGCCGTTTTTTATACTCAGCTACTGCTTCACGAAGATATCCCTCTTTGATCTTACCGATCGCGAGCACGCGGATGCGCACTGCCATACCTCATTCCTCCTCACTGTTGCCGTTAATCCGGCGGAGGGATTCGAGATCGTTGATATTGGTGAAGGTTTTCAGGTTGGGATCAATGGGACGCAGCATATCGACATGGATATACCGGGGCGACAGCGACCGTACCATATCGCGGAGAGACAGCGAGGTATGGTCCTTGAGGTACGTCATGAGGGCGCTTCGACGGTATACCGCATGGAGAGGTTCGAGCATCGAGATGTTCCACGTGGGGATTACCGCATCATAGGTGTCGATGAGGGAAAAAAGGAGCTCGACAACAGCAGGATTGATGCACGGCATGTCACAGGCCGCTACAAAGACGAGGTCGCCGTGCGCCTCCAGCACGCCTGCATGCAGGCCTCCGATGGGTCCGATTCCCGTCCTCTCGTCCGGGATGACGGCGACGCCGTTGATATGGAGGAACCGGCGGCACTGGTCCGGATCTTTTGCGACGACAATAATCTCGTCGGTCACCGAGCGAAGCGCGGACACGAGCCGGTCGATGAACGTCTCGCCCTGGTAACTGAAGAAATATTTTTCCTTTCCTCCGGCACGACGCGCCTCTCCGCCGACGAGAATAATTGCTGTACGCCCGGGCATTGACGGTCACCCGGGCTTTGCGGATATCTGGTGTTCACGAAACGCTATCAGATCGGCGAGGGTAGCATTGACCGGAACGGGTATGCCGTGAAGCCGTCCCTTTGCCACAATCGCACCGTTTAAGGATGCAATCTCCGTCGGCCGCCCCCGTTCGAGATCCTGCAGCATCGATGAATGGTGGAGAGCGGTTGCAGGCAGCTGCACGTCCCTGAGGAATGCCAGGTACTCGTCGGGGGTTGCCCAGGCGGGCCGGACGCCGTCCGCAGCCGCGACGGCAAACGCCTCCGCGACAACCTGTTCGATAATGCGCCATGCCGCCGGGTGGGCAAGGTCGCCGTACGGCACACCCATGATCGCGCCGAGTGGGTTGAGGGCGGCATTGTACAGCGTCTTGCCCCAGAGATCCACCCTGATGTCCCTGCTTTCCTCCGCGTTCATGCCCGCGGCCCTGAATATCTCCACGAGGGCCGAAACGGCACCGTCCGTCCCGGAGGGAAACCGTCCGAGGCGTATGGGGCCGGCTTCGACGGAGACATGAACCTGCCCGTCGCCCTTCCATTCGAATCCGGTGATGATCGTTCCGCCTATCACCCGGCCGGTATACTCCGCGATGATCTCCTCGTTTCCGATGCCGTTCTGGAGGCTGACGACCTCCGTATCCGAACATACGGTGGCGAACTGCGTACAGACGGCCCGTGTATCCTGCGATTTTGCCGTCACGATCACATAGTCAAAGCCGGAATCTTCAGGCAGGGACTCCCCGCAGGGAAAATGATACGTCCCCTCGCCCCAGATGCCGGTCATCACAAATCCGCTCCGGCGAATCGCCTCCGCGTGCCGTCTCCGCGAGACCGCATAGACATCACAGACCAATGAAAGCCGTGCCGCCACCGAAAGCCCCACCGCTCCGGCGCCCACTACCGCGATCCTCATGGTTTTCTCTCCCCGTGAATAGAGTATACGGACTTCAGGCTTATATAATGCATTTTTCCCGTTCCATGGCAAGCAGCGCCTCTTTCAGTGCAATCCCCGAAGAAAATCCGCCGATCCCCCCGGCGGCAACGATCCGGTGACACGGGATGACGAGGGGAACGGGATTCCGTTTCATCGCCATTCCGACGACCCGGGGGTGGGTGCCTGCCGCACGGGCAATCTCTCCGTAGGTGGCCGTACTCCCGTACGGCACCGTCCGCACCGCCCGGTAAATAGCTGCGTACGGGGCGCCGTCATCGGTCGCGGGTGTCGAGAGCATGGAGAGATCCGTCCCCCTGCCACGGAGATATCGCCGCAGGGGTTCCGGAACGGGTCCCTCCCTGTCTGATGCGGCAAACCGCACGCGGTGGATGACACTGCCCGACCATGCTACGTGCACCCACCAGAGCCCGAACCTGCATGCCCCTTCTACGAGCGCCATGCCTCTAACTCCCGGGAAAAAGATGCGATGGTGCAGGAATCCATTTCCTCCTGCATCCACGGGGGAAGGCCCCGGCGCACACCGGATTCGAGGAACCGGCATTCGCCGATTACCAGCATCCCGGTATCCTCCGGTGTCCTGAGGACCCGTCCCAGCGCCTGCAGCGCCCGGTTTATTGCGGGAAGCGTATAGGAGATGAACTCACCTTCGGGCCCGAATTTCCGCCGGAAGTACTGGATGATGATCCGCCGTACATCAGTGTAGGGTGCGAGAGGAAGCCCGATGACAAAGGCGCCCGAGAGCATCTCTCCGCGGTAATCAAGCCCTTCGCTCCATTTCCCGCCGCATACGCCGAAGAGGATCCCGCACCGTCCCCGGGAGGGGAGGGAGAGAAATGTCTGCAGGCTTGTGTTGGCCTCGGATGCCGACGAGGCCTCGCAAAAAACCTCTTTTCCGTTGAGTAATGGAGGAATGTCCGCAGTGTAGGTATTGAGCATCTCATAGGACGGAAAATAGACGGCAAGGTTTCCGGGAAGCCGGGAAAACGTCGTGATGTAGTCGTGGACGCGGGCGGTGTGCCCGGCATCGCCGCGCATCCTGTATGCGGAGGTGATGTCGGTCGCGCATACAATCCGGCGGTTCTCCCTCGGGAAACTGTTCGGGAGCGAGAGGGTGGCAATATCAGACGATTCGAAATACAGGCGGCGGTAGCTCTCCACCGGCGAGAGCGTGCCGGAGATAAGCACGCAGGCGGCGTGGGCGCCCGCAACACCGGTCATCGTTCCCGAGGGATCGATATTCCGCACCTCCAGGGCGACCTCTTCCCCGTCGATCCGGTAGAGGGTCAGATATGCCCTGTCGGTGGTTGCTTCCGAGAGCTGCCTGAAAAATGCCGCCAGCCGTTCCACGGCTGACTCGCGAAAATCGCCCGCTTTCAGGTTCTTTTCGCGGAGCGTCTCCTCGATTCGCAGCAGATCGTCGATAATCGCACCGAGGGAGCCGTACAGCGTGCCGGCGAGCACCGCCCGTTCAAGGATCGCGGGATCGAACCAGTCCTCGGTCTTGCGGGAGCGCCGGAGTGAATCCAGGAACCGTATGATGCGGGGGATGAGGGAGAGGACGGCATCGGCGCCGCGGACACGGTTCCTCATCGCATGAAGCTCGTGGGACGCTGTTTCAAGAGTCCTTTCGTCGAGAACAACGCTCTGGATGCTCTGGATTGTATCGCCGCAGTTGTGTGCCTCATCAACAAGAAGCAGGGTGTTTCCAGCCTCGATATCCAGCGACTGGTAGAGCTGCTCCCTGATTGCATCGTTGAAGACATGGTGGAAGTTCAGGACCACGACATCCGCGTCCCGGGCTGCCTGCAGCATAATCTCATACGGGCAGAGGTCACCGGCTATTTCGCCGAGCCGCTCGGGCACTACCAGTTTTGAGGAAGCCTGTCCCGCACGGGCGCGGAGGGTTGCCGAGGGAATCATCCTGAGCCCGTCCGCAGTGTCGGAAAATGCCCTGCTCCTGATGAAATAGGGGCATATCAGGGGTTTTTCCGCCGACATCCTCGCGATCTGCTGCCTGACGAACGGATCCTGTGCCGGTACGAGGGCGCCTTTCTGCGCCCGCTCCCTCATCAGCGTGGCTGAAAACGCCTTGAGCCCCTCGCAGACGCGGTACGCGTCTCCCTCGCAAGCCATGGGGCACATGGTCCGTTTCCCGATGAGAAACGCACATTTGAGGCCTCCCCTTTTCTTCCGGATCAGGTCGATCTCTCTGACAAATGTCGCGAGCTGGCTGACCGTACGAACCGCGACCACGACTTTCCTCCCCTGTGCCGCCGCAAGGCATGCCGCAACCACGCTCGATTTGCCGCTCCCTGTCGGAGCGTCGATCATGGCAGTGCGGCCTTCGCTCACGCATTCCATGGCAAAATCCAGCATCCGGCGCTGCCCGGGACGATAGGCGTCGTACGGGAACCAGCTGTCGAGGGAATCCATCGCAGTAACTATGTGCTTTCTCCGCATTTGTAGTATCGCCGTGCGGGGCGAACACTACCGTTCCCTGTTCCTTAATATACAATCAACGGTATAAGGAGCCTTATGATACGGGAAATCGGCATTTTCCTCGTGCTGCTCATATCTGCCGCCGCCCTGTATTTTATCGACCGCCAGTTTTCCGTGATGTATATAGGGCCGATTGCCTCTTCGCTTCTCTGGATTTCAGTCGCGTACCTGTTTTTCGAAATCATTGTCGCCCGAGTCGCGAACCGGACAATCAAGGATGCAAAAACCCGATATTCGTTTAAAAAGGCGATATCCATTCTTTTTCTCGCCACGGTTGCCGTCCTCCTGATCCGGGTGTGGGTGGCGGACGCGCAGTCCCTGCTCGTCTCCTACGGTATCATCGCAGCCGGGGTTGCGATTGCTCTCCAGGACTATTTCCGGGGTTTTGTCAACGGCATTGCCATCGCTGTTTCCGGGGTATACCGTGTCGGGGACCGGATCGAGGTCGACGGCGTATTCGGCGATGTCATGGATATCGGCCTTCTCAATACCACGCTCATGGAGATGAGAGGGTGGGTGCAGGGTGATCAGCCGACAGGACGCATCGTGGTGATGCCGAACAACGCCGCCCTTTCGACAAGGATATTCAACTATACCCGGGATCACAGCTTCATCTGGGACGAAATCGTCGTGCCGATCAGCTATGATAGTGACTGGAAAAGCGCCATCGATATCTTTCTGGGGATTATCAGGAACGAAACGGGTGCGATCGCCAAACAGGCCGAGCAGGAGATCGACCGGATAGGCGAAATCTATTACCTCCCCCGAAAGGTGACGGAGCCCGCCGTTTTCCTTACCGTTACGGACAACTGGATCAGCATTGCGCCCAGGTATGTGACCGATGTCAAAAGCCGCCGATCGACGGCTGACCGGATAAACCGCCTCATCCTGGAGGCGGTCGAGTCGTCGGAGCAGATCCGAATTGCAAGTGCGACCTTCGAGATTACCGGAAAACAAACGGTCGGTCCTACCGGGAGCGGGAAGACTCCCTGATCCTGCCCCGGAAACCTTCCGGTTTTTATATCAGGTCGTCCCATCTCTCCAAAAACGGAGGCATGCGTCAGTGAAAAATCACGCCGCCAGAGCATCATCGAAGGCGGGGCTGCCGCCCGGGACACTGATCCATGTCGGGGAGGCAAAGGCCGAATCGTCGGTCATCACGGTGATTGACTACGATGAAGACCATTTTACCGAAGAGCAAAACGTCTCCGTCGAGGTGGCGGCTACCCGTGCCAGCGCCCCGTCGGTCACCTGGATCAACATTGACGGTCTCGCGGACACCCATCTCATCGAGGCCCTCGGCAATCGCTTCTCCCTGCACCCCCTCACGCAGGAGGATATTCTCAATACCACTCAGCGCCCGAAACTGGAGGAGTTTGACGAATACCTCTATGTCGTCATAAAGATGCTTTTTATCGACCGGAACGAGGAGATCTGCGCCGAGCAGGTGAGCCTTATCCTCGGGGATCGTGTCGTCATCTCGTTTCAGGAGCAGAAGGGCGATGTCTTTGAGAGCATCAGGAACCGGCTCCGGACCGGCAAAGGGCGCATCAGGAAATTCGGTCCCGATTATCTCATGTATACGATGCTTGACGCGATCGTGGACGGATACTTCAGTGTGTTTGAGAAGATGGGGGAGTGGATCGAGGAACTTGAGGACGAACTGGTCACCGATCCCGACCCCCAGACCCTTGAGACCATCTATTCCCTGAAACGGGATCTTATCTACCTCCGGCGCTCCATCTGGCCTTTGCGCGAGGTTATCGCCGCGATGGGCCGGGGTGAAACCAACCGGATCCCGGAGGCGACATTGATCTACATCAGGGATGTCTACGACCATGTTATCCAGGTTGCCGATACGCTCGAGACCTACCGCGATATGGTCTCGGGCATGCTCGACATCTACCTGTCAAGCATCAGCAACAGGATGAACGAGATCATGAAAGTGCTCACCATTATCGCCACCATCTTTATTCCGCTCACCTTTGTCGTGGGGCTGTACGGGATGAATTTCAAGTACATGCCGGAACTGGGATTGGAGTTCGGCTATCCCGCCGTCCTGGTGGTGATGGCGCTGATTGCCGCCGTTGAAATCATCTATTTCCGGAAAAAACGGTGGATATAAGCTCAAGGAGGGCTACCGCCCGGGCAAGCCCGCGGAGGCTTTCGGGAGCTGCGAGCCGGAGCCGGTGGTGAACGGGCATCAGCCCCTGAAAGATTGCCGGGTTGCCGCCTTCCGTTTCGAGAGCGCCGCACCGAGCGCGGACAGGAGGGGGGATAGAGGGGCGGCAATGACGGTGAACTGCCCCTTGGCGCTGGTAAATGACGGGTGAAAGGCGAAGTGCATGACCGGGTATCGTCATCCCGGGGATAAAAAAAGGGGCGGGGGATGAAATTAAACGGGTGCTATGCGGCGGCGGCCCCGTCCGGGGCGCCGGCCGCATGCTCCCGACCGGCGGTGAGGGCAAGGATGGCCGGCATGACGAGGATCGCGCCCAGCAGGGCAAACCCGACGGAGATGACGGTGAGGATGCCGAAGTTGCTGATGATGCCGAAACTCGAGAGCATGAGCGCCGAGAACCCGAAGACAGTTGTCAGCCCCGAGACGGTGATGGCAGTCCCGATCTTCTGCACGCTCGCCCGGATGGCGGGTATGAGCGCGAGCCCCCGTGCCCGCTCCTCGTAGCAGCGTTCCATGATCAGGATGGTATACTCCGAGGCAACCCCGATCGTCATCGATCCGAGGGTCGCGGTCATCGGGGTGTACTCGATTCCGAGGAGGTACATCATCACCCCGTTCCACCCGATGATGAGGACGATCGGCACGAGCGGCGTTGCCGCCTTTTTCGCTTTTCTGTAGACGGCAAAGAGGAAGAGAAAGATCAGCGAAAAGCCCAGGAGTGTCATCGTGGTCTTTCCCTCGCGGATCTCCCGGATGAGGTTGGTGAACATCTCGCCCTCGCCGGTGATGGTGGCAGTGATGCCGGGCGGCGGCTGGAACCAGGCAATCTCGCGCTGCAGGCCGTCGATGAACGACATGGCGACCTCGTTTTCCATTTCGACCATTGAAAACTCGATCACCGCCGAGGTCCTGCCGTCAGCGTAACGGGCCACGGTCTCCGCCGGGATGGCGGCGAGCGCCTCGTCGAGCGCCGCTTCGCTCTCCGGCATCGTCCCGCCCGTCACGATGAGGACTTCGGTGACAATGCTGTGCGAACCGGTAATCTTGGCGTTGTGCTCCTCCTCGTATACCTGGAAGTCATGCATCCACGAAAGACCGGGAAGGGACACGACGCCGTCGCCCCGCACGTAGACAGGGACGGTCGAGGTCGGGCCCATGGTCCGGACCACCTTGTCCAGGTTCACTTTGGCGGGCATGTCGGCGGGGACGAAGGTATTCTCGTTGGTATTGACAGGGATCGTGCTGTCGATCTGGATGCCGGCGATCGCGACTAGGCTGCAGACCAGCAGTACAGGGAGGGGGTTTTTCGCAACCCCTTCGACGACAGTGCCGATGGCGGCGTTGTATCGGAGCAGGAGGGGGCTGTCTCCGGTGGCAGCAGGGCGGGGCCGGTAGGAAAGCAGGGTGCCTGCGGTCGGCACGATGATCAGGGCGGCAAGGTAGCAGGAGACGACGCCGATGACGCAGACCATGCCGAAACTCCGGATCATCGGCAGCGGGGAGATCCACATGGCGAGAAATCCCATCGACGTTGCGAGCATCGCGTACAGCACGGAGGGCCCCGACCGGGTGATGGTGGCGGCGACGGCGTCGGTAAGCGATCCCTGGCGGGCCTCTTCGTCGAATCTCGAGTGAAACTGGATGGCGTAGTCGATGCCGATCCCGATGAGCACCGGGAATGCGGCGATCGTCACCATGTTGATCTTCATGCCGGCGAGGCCCATGAACCCGAACGTGAACACAAGGCCCGTTGCCACGATGGCAACCGAAAGGAGCCGGTACCGCACATGCCCGAAGAGCAGGCCGACGGCGACGACCATCAGGGCGAGCGCTGCCAGGATCAGCGTGCCCATCGACGAACCCATCTCGGCGCTCATCTGGCTTTCGAAGGCTGGTGAGCCGGTGAGGCTTGCCGTGAAGCCGGGCGGCGTATCTGCAAGCGCGATGCGAGATTCGAGGGCTTTCAGCAGCGCCTCCTCCGATGCAAGCGACATGCCCGGCTCGGGGGTAACCACGATGATCGTCATCGAGGGGGACGGCAGGATCAGGGAGAGCGTCTCCTGCGGCAGCTGTCCGGCGGCCGCGGTAATCGCCGCATCGGACACGGGCAGCGTCCCGCCGTTTGCAGCCGCAAGAAGATCGGAAAGGGCGGTGATGCCGCTGACATACTGTTCGTTTGCGCAGTCGCGGGCAAGGCGGTCAAGGTAGGCGATCACGGCGGGATCGGTGACATCGTCCCCTTCGACGAGGATCATGATAGCGTCGGAGAGGAAGGTGTCGGAATACTGTGCAAGCAGGATGCCCCGCTCGGAGCTGGTGTCGACGTAGGTGTCGTATCCCGTCTCCATCGACGTCAGCGTGGTGCCGTACAGCGCCACGGCGGCAACGCAGCATACCAGCAGCGCGATGATGCCGGGATAACGGTTGATGGCGCTGGCAAGAGAGAAAAACGGTGATCCCATGGGATTACTCCGTCAGGTGCAGGGAATGTGCGGCGGGAGGAAGCCCCGCTGCAGTGCGTTCCGGTTTCATGCCCGCTTCCGGATCCGCAGGAAGTAGTACGCGGAGCTGACGCATCCGATCAGCAGGAAGCCTGCAGCCAGGGGTGAGAGGAGTGCCGAAGCCCCGCCGCCGTTGTCGGCAATGTCGACTTCTATCTTGACGGTGTCGGAGATCTGGCTGTTGTCGAGCGCGTCTCGGTAGCGGACCTCGGTATCGATGCCGTACTGCTTCTCGGTTGCGCCTGTGTCGATCGCCACCTCAAAGCGGGCGTTGGCGCTTTCTCCCGGGGCAAGATCGCCGAGATAGGCGGTGTCATCGCTGCTGGTGAAGGGATCGACCGCGGAGATGCGTGCCTGTGCACGGTAGGCGGTGGCGGCACCGGTATTGGTGTATGCAACTTCGATGATCCGGGTTTCGCCCGGTGCGATGCTCTCGCTGACCGGCGAGACGGCAAAGGTGCTCTTTCCACCGGCAGTGATTCCGATGGTGACCGCATCGGAGAGGACAACGACACCGTCGCTGTTCTCGTACCGGAGGCGGAGATCGATGGGGTAGGTCTGAGGTTCTGCGGTGGTGGCGACCGAGACTTTAAACGTGCACGGCACCGACGCGCCGGGGGGGAGGTCGCCCGCGAAAACACTGCTGTCGGTCGGGATGAGGGGGCTGTTGCCGTTGCGTTCGATCACGACGACGGCTGCTTTTGCGGTCTCCGTGCCGCTGTTGCGGACCGTCAGCGAGAGGTACCCCTCGGTGCCGACGTTGATACTCTCTGTGCTGACGGCATCGATGGAAATAGCAGCCGCAGGTTTGATCCGGATGGTGACGGGAATTGTCTCGGTTGTGGTTGCGTAGCGGTACACGATCGTGTCCGCGCCGTACTGTTCGGCGCTGGCAAGGTAGGTGTACTCCAGCACGAGTGCCATCGAAACTTCGCCGGCAGCAGCGTTGTCGCCGGTGCGGGCAAGGAAGGTGACGGTCTGGCCCGCCCCGCCGACGATGTCACCGATCATCTGCCGGTCGCTTTTCACCGTCACCGGTGATTCTCCGGCCGTTAAGCGTGCGCTCACCATTTTTGCGGTATTTGGAAGATCGTCGCGGCTGATGATTGAAGACTGGGCGATTTTGACCGCGTTGAGGCCGCGGTTCTCAATCCGCACAGGAATGCTGATCTCTTTGCCCGGAGCGAATTCATTCGGGCCGGCGACCGATGCCGCGAGATCGGGTGCGCCGTAGAGGTACTTGTCACCGGCGGCGACGGGCGCCGCAAGGCACAGCAGCATGATGCAGAGCAGGGCGACAGTGCCGGCGGTGAGGGGGAGATGCATATTCGACATGATGTTCCTCATGTGATCAATGAAATGATTTATTACTATAAAAATATTATGTGTATTTGTTACAAATAATTGTTACACATGTTTGAGACAGATAACGGTCACAAACAAGAGAACCTATTTAACCGGTAGATAGCAAGAGGTATGTGAATGGGCAGGATCGTCGAGGAATTGAACCGGATCAAAACGCTGCTCCGGGAGCACCCGCAGGGCATGAGCATCACGGAGATATCCCGTGAGCTCGGGAAAAACATGCATTCCGTGGGCAGGTATATGGATATCCTGCATGTCTCGGGACAGGTGGAGATGCGCACATACGGTATGGCGAAGGTCTACACGCAGTCGCACCGGTGCCCGATTGCAGGCCTCATCTCCGAAATGAACGAGATGATCGTGATCCTCGACGGCGACCACCGCGTCATGCAGGCCAGCAGGCCCGCTCTCGCCTTTTTCGGGCTCTCTGCTGACGATGTCGTCGGCCGCGACCTGTTCGAGCTGCCGTTTCCCGAACCGGCGCTGCATGATCTTTTCGATGATCTTGCCCCGACGCTCGATCAGAAACCGGGATTGGAGGACGCGCATGTCGTGGTACGGGGGCAGGAGTATTACCTGAAAATCAGGACCATCGCCACCGCCTTCGAGGACGGCAGCGCCGGGTACGTCCTCCTCCTGATCGATGTCACCCTCGAAAAACAGGCGCTTCGCGCCCTGCAGGAGAGCGAACACAATTATCGCGATCTCGTCGAGCTCGCCGACGCGATCATCCTGAAACTCGACCCGGCCGGCCATGTGACATTTTTAAACGAGTATGCAGTGCGTTTTTTCGGCTTTTCCCGGGACGAGCTCCTCGGCAGAAGCGTGATCGGCACGATCGTCCCCCCGGTTGACCTGTCCGGGCGCGATCTGCAGACGATGATCGCGGAGCTCTGTGCGGATCCCGCGCGGTACGCGCAGAACGAGAACACCAATATCACCAAAGATGGGCGGGAGGTCTGGATCCGGTGGACAAACCGGGCCATCCTCGACGAGACCGGCGCGCCGTCGGGGGTGCTCTGCGTCGGCAACGACATCACGCCCAGGAAACATATGGAGGAAGCCCTCCGGAACCGGACCCGTGAGCTTGAAAAACGGGTGCGGGAGCTGGGCTGCCTCTACCGCATCTCGAGCCTCATCGGCAGTGCGGACGACGAGCGGGTGCTGCTGGAGGGCGTCGCCGAGGCCCTCACCTCGGGGCTGCAGCACGCAGCGCATGCCGCTGCCCGGATAACGATCGGGGAGCGGGTTTTCGGCGCACAGTCGCCGGAGAACGCGGCAGCCCGCCTTGCGGTCCCCCTCCCCCCGAACGGTACGATCGAGATGTGGTATGATACGGATGTGCCCCCGGGAGGAAAGCTGTTTCTTTCGGAGGAGCGGCTGCTGATCGATACGGTCGCCCTGCGCCTTGGCCGGGTGCTCGAGCATCTGCGGCTGGAGCATGCACTGGTCAGTGAGCGTGATTTTGCCGGAGCGATCCTGGACGCGATCGGCGCGCTTGTCATGGTGATCGATGCCGGAGGGCGGATTGTCAGGTTCAACCGGCAGTGCGAGGCGCTGACCGGCTATGCCGCCGACGAGGTGGTCGGCCGTCCGGCCTTCGAAACGGTCGTCCCGCCCGGAGAGGCCGACCGGCTACTTGCCGTGATGCAGAATCTTCGTGCCGGCGGGGGATCGCTTCGGGCTGGTGTCGAGGTCATCGACCGCGACGGGCGGCGGCACCGCGTCGCATGGTCCTTCGAGCTCCTGAAGATCGGGGGCGGGGCGGGTGCCTACGCGGTGATGACGGGCATGCCGGAAGGGCGCGAATAACTCCGGGGACCGCTCTTCCCGGCCTTTCGCAGCGGTGCCGCCCCCCGGTATTTAATCTTCGGGGCGCCTATAACTATGATCATGGCGATTCATCCCATTGACTTCCGGTACGGGACGCCGGAGATGCGTGCCGTCTGGGACGAGGAAAACCGCTTTGCCTGCATCGTAACGGCCGAGGCGGCGCTGGCCTATGCGGAAGGCGTGCACGGCCTCATTCCGGTCGATGCAGCGGACGAGATCGGAGAAAAGGCAGGCCTCGCCCGGCTGGAGCGGGCGAAGGCGATAGAGGATGAGATCCACCACGATATGATGGCGATTGTCAGCGCAATTGCAGAAGTCTGCGGCGATTCGGGACGGTGGGTACATTACGGCGCCACGTCGAACGACATCCTCGACACGGCGACCGGCCTCCAGATCCGTGAGAGCCTTGTCCTCCTCGAAGAGAAACTGAAACTCCTGCTCGCTGTCCTTCTCCGCAGGAGCGAAGAGACGAAGGCGCTTGTCTGTGCAGGCCGGACACACGGCCAGATCGGGGTCCCGACGACATACGGTCTCAGGTTTGCCATCTGGGCTTCTGAAGTCGGCCGCCACTTAGAAAGGCTCGGGCAGCTGCGTCCGCGGGCGGCAGTGGGCCAGATGACGGGAGCGGTAGGCACGCAGGCGGCTATGGGGGAGGCGGGCCCCCGTGTTATGGCAACGATGATGGAGCGGCTCGGCCTCACTGCCGTGGATGTCTCCAACCAGCTTGTCCAGCGCGACCGCTATGCAGAGTACTTCATGTTCTGCGCAAACGTGGCGACAACACTTGATAAGATCGGGCTTGAAATACGCATGATGCAGCGTTCGGAGATCGGGGAGCTCGAGGAGGCGTTCGGTGCACGGCAGGTGGGATCGAGCACGATGCCGCACAAGCGAAATCCCATAAAATCAGAGCAGGTATGCGGCCTTGCGCGTATCGTCCGTGCATGCGTCGAACCCGCGCTCCAGAATAATCTTCTCTGGGACGAACGCGATCTTACGAACTCATCCGCGGAACGCGTCCTCTTTCCCGAGGCATCGATCCTTACCGATCACATCCTCCGGGTGATGATCCGCGTCTTAGACGGTCTTGTGATCCGGGAGGAGAATATACGGAGAAACTTAAACCTGCTTCACGGCGTCAATATGGCTGAATCGGTGATGATAGAGCTTACCAAACGCGGCATGGACCGGCAGACGGCGCATGAAATCGTGCGTGTCGCAAGCATGCAGGCACTTTCCGAGGAAAAGCCGCTTGCAGAGGTTCTGTCCGGCCATGCCGGGATCGCCGCGTTGTGCAGCCGCGATGAACTTGAATCGCTGCTTGTTTCGGATCGGTATATCGGAACCGCGGTCCTGCAGGTTGCGGATGTGATTGAAAAACTCACTCCGCTCACCCGATAACCACTTTTTTTGAAAAGGCGGAAGTCTGCTTTTTTAAGGAAAATTCAGAA
>LKUD01000090.1 GCA_001412355.1 Methanoculleus sp. SDB | reverse complement strand
TTCCCCATAAAAAAGAGGTTTATGCACACGGGCTTGAGATGATGCCGGTAACACTCACAAACGCAACCGGCGGTTACGGAGGAGCGCACTGCATGACATGCGTGCTCCGTCGGGGCTAATCACCGGTGGTTCTCGCGGTATTCCCGTTCGAACTTCATAAAGATCAGATCGATCTCCGCAAGGGCATCCCATGCATCGTCGGCGTACTTACCGATCTTTTCAATCGCCACACGATGAACAATCGTGTCCTCGTCCATTCCCGCAAGAGACCGGATCTCGGTAAGCGGGTGCTTCATTCTCCCCGTTAAAGAGGCGATATCAACGAGATTGTCCCGAAGGAGTCGCACATCGCGGGCCAGGCGCTGTTTCTGGAGCGTAATCTCGGTTTCACGTGTCAAATCGTGCAGTATTGTAAGCACATGCGTGACCGTCCCGTTCGTAATTCTCGGTATCCGCTCAATCCGCATTGCATAGGATCGTCCCCCCGACTTCAGGGGCTTTTCCTCTTTCTTCGGGGATCCTGATTCAAAGACGGCGGCAAACGCCTCGGGCGGCCCGATGAGGGAAGCCGGAAGGGCGTGGAACACCGGCATACCGGTCAGGGGCGGCGAGTCGCCCACCGTAGCGGCAAGGCGGTTGAAGGCAGCATTCGCCCTGACAAGGCGCATCTCCCGGTCGACGAGGAATATCGGCTCCTCGACCGCATCAAGTGCCGCTTCGCAGGCAGGATCCGAAACCTCGCGCGGCTCCGGATCGGGAAGCCGGGCCGACCTTGACCCCTCACTCCTGAAGCGCCGGATCACCTGGTGCTTATGGACCGCCATCTCGATGTTGCTGTAGAGCGCCCGGTCGTTGAAGGGCTTAATGAGGTACCCGTAGGGCTGGGTTTCAAGCGCCCGCCCCATCGTATCAAAATCCGAATGTGCGGTGAGGTAGATTACCGGAATATCGTATTGCGAGGAGATCTCCCCCGCCGCTTCGATGCCGTCCATCTCGCCTTTCAGGTGGATATCCATCAGAACAAGATCGGGATGGAGGATTCCCGCCCGCTCTATCGCGGCCTCTCCGGTGTTCGCGGTGCCGACCACGGTGTACCCGAGCTTCTTTAAGGTCACCGTCATTTCCATCGCGACAATCTGCTCGTCTTCAACAATCAGGATACGTCTGTCCGGCATGTCTTCGTCACCGATAATAGTTATTCTTCCTGCCCGGGGCGGGGAACCGGATGACAAACTCGGTGCCGTGCCCCCTGACAATCTCAATCGTGCCCGACAACTGCTCGACGAGATTCGTCACCAGCTGCATCCCGAGCGTTTCCGTTGCCCTGAAATCGAGATCTGCGGGAAAACCCACCCCGTTGTCGCTGACATGCAGTTCGTACCCCCCGTCATAGCGGACGAATACGATCCTGATACTCCCGTGATCTCCCGGCCTGAAGGCATATTTCAGGGCATTCGTCAGGAGTTCATCGATAATCAGCCCGCAGGGAATCCCCGTATCGATATCGAGACTAATACTCTCATCACAGTCAACCGTCAGGGTAACAGGGGGTGATACCGCAAGAAACTCGTAGATCAGGTGCTCGCCCAGGTGCCTGATGTACCCGGCGACATGGATGCTTGCGAGGTGTTCCGAGCGGTAGAGCTCCTCATGAATCATAGCGATGGAAAAGACACGGTTCCTGCAGTCGCGGAGCACGTTTGCCGCCTCGGGGTCCTCCGTTCTGAGCGCCTGGAGCTTGAGGATGCTCGCAATCACCTGCAGGTTGTTCTTCACGCGGTGGTGAATCTCCTTGATCAGCGTTTCCTTGACCTTCAGGGAAGAAAGGATCTCTTTCTGCCGTTCAATGCGTTCCGTGATGTCGTTGTAAATGGCGATCATCTCACCGGTCGGGAGAGAGTAAAAGTAGTATTCCCGCCACCGGGGCTCCTTCCCGTGCGTAAAGGCGAGCCGATCCACGGAGCGCGGTTTTCCGGTCTGCCAGACCTGACGCATCGCATCGGAAAGAATCAGGTACTCCTCGCCCCGGTAGAGTTCTGATATGCCCTTCCCCGCAAGCGAATGCTTCTTCTCCCCTTCAATCACCTCTCCGGCGTAATTGATATCCATGACCACGAAATCGCGCCCTCCGTCCACGGCACGGAAGATTGCACCGCCACAGTTCATATTATAAAAGAGCGTCCTGAACTGCGCCTCCCGCTCCCGGATCAGGCGTTCACGGTTCGCCTCTTCCGTGACATCCTGATAAATTCCCGTCATTTTCCGGGGGAGACCGCGATGGTCGCGGGCGATCACGCGCCCCCGCATCTGGATCCACCGCCAATCGCCATCATCGCCCCGCACACGGAAACGGGTCTCAAAGGAGGGAGTTTTTTCCACAAAATGGCGCTGGACCCGCTTCATCAGGCCGGGAAGATCCTCCGGATTGATGAGAGACTCGATGGTATTCACGTGCCCCTGCAGCTGTTCGAAGGGAGCGGATGCAGCCTCTCCCGAATGTCCCGTACTCTTCATGATTCCCGTTTCAAGATTCCAGTCCCATATGGAGAGGCTTGCGCTTTCGATAGCCAGATTCAGGCGTTCCTCGTTTTCGCAGTACTTCCGCTCCATCTCTTTTCTCCGGGAAATATCCGTCACCAGCAGCCTGAGTCCGGGGAGACCTCCGGATTCCACGGGAAAGAGCGAAAAGAGCCCCCAGAAGGTGCTCCCATCGTGCCGGACGGCCTGATACTCCTCATCAACCGGGAGAGAGCCGCGGAGCGTCCACCAGACATGCTCGGCAACCCTGCCTTTCTCGTCCCGGGATAGCAGCCTCCACACCGGCATGCCCCTGTACTCCGGCTGACCATACCCGAACACCTCAACCGCCCGGTTATTGACGAACCTGATGATCCCCTCCTCGTCGAGCTCCAGAACAGGCACCGGAAACCCGTTCATCAGATCACGGGACAATAATTCTTCCTGCGATGTCCGGAGCGTCTCCTCGTCCTGCCGCCCGCTGACGAGACCGGTGATCATCCGGAGGAGAACGGGAAACTGGACAACCGGATCCCGGCTCTTGGAAAGGAACCGGTCGATGCCGGCATTGAGGGCACGGATTATCTCATCGGGAGTGGAGTGCTGGGTATAGAGAACCACGGGAACAGAATATCCACGGCTCCGGATCGCTTCCTTAAGTGCGATACCGTCATCATCCGGAAGGCGGAGTTCTGTAATTACGACATCCGGAGAGGCGCCTGTAAACAGGGCGAGAGCCCCTTCTGCCGTGGCGGCGGTCTCGACGGAGACTCCCTCCACCTGGGAAAAAAAACGGGCGGCCAGGCGAACGAGAGGTTCATCGGGATCCACCATCAGGATGTGCATCGTTCAGCTCATAAAAAAATATGGAGGTAATTGGTAATTATACCAGCGATAGGGCGCGGGAGACACTACGACGGCACCACCCGGGTGCCGGCCGTGCCGGCGAGCGCATCACGGACCCGGTCAAGCGAGGTGATCACGGCAGCCTCACCGCCCTCGCGTACGAACCGGATACAGGCACGCACCTTGGGGCCCATGCTTCCTTCCGGGAAGTGCCCGGCGTGGAGCAGCGTTTCGAGTTCGTCCGCCCCCACCCGGCCGAGAGGTTCCTGGTCCGGTGTGCCGTACCGGAGGAACGCCGATGGGACGTCGGTAAGAACCAGCAGCATTTCCGCACCGATCCCGGTGGCAAGGCGTTCGGCCGCCAGATCCTTGTCCACCACCGCCTCCACGCCGCGAAGCGCCCCTTCTCTCTCACGCCGGACGGGAATCCCCCCTCCGCCTCCTGCGACGACAACGAATCCCTCGTTCACCAGCGTGCGGATGGAGGGGTGCTCGACGATATCCAGCGGTTCGGGAGAGGGAACAACCCGCCGGAACGCCGTTTTAGCAGCATCCGCCGGCGCCATCATCCAGCCGCGATCACGGGAAAACAGTGCCGCCTCACCTTCCGTATAAAACGGACCGATGGGCTTTTTCGGATCCGCAAACGCAGGATCGGCGGGATCGACTACCGTCTGCGTCACAACGGAGATCACCGGGCGGCGGATGCCGGCCTCTGCGAGGGCGTTTTCCAGACTCTGCTGAATCATGTACCCGATCATCCCCTGGCTCTCCGCCCCGCAGATATCGAGAGGCATGATCGGAAGGGTATCGCGGGCGCACTCATTCTTCAGCAGGATGTCCCCGACCTGCGGGCCGTTGCCGTGGGTGATGAGCACCGAATCGCCCCGGGCAATCAGCCATACGATCTCACGGACGGCAGTTCTGACGTGCGCAAACTGCTCCTCCGCCGTCCCGCGTTCTCCCCGGAGGAGAATCGCGTTCCCACCGAGCGCAATGACCGCTTTCATGAACAAAACGTCGCTCCCCGACGGGAAAAAGGCTTTCCGGACATAATTATTATGCTATGACATAGCATACCATAGAACAGGATGTTCTGGAATAAAGCAATGGAGACCATCTCCGGGCGGGATCTTCGTCAACTGCAGCTCAAACGGCTCACATGGACGATCCGGCAGGCAGAGAAGGTGCCATTTTATCAATCGCTGCTTCGAGAAGCAGGCGTTCGTGCGGATGCGATCCGATCGCTCGACGACCTCGTGAAACTGCCATTTACCGGTAAGAAAGACCTCCGTGAAGGCTACCCGTTCGGCTCTCTCGCAGTGCCGCTCAGGGAGGTCGTGCGGATTCACACCACCTCGGGAACAACGGGCAAGCCAACGGTGGTCGGATATACGAGGGCGGATCTTGAAAACTGGGCCGAACTCATGGCCCGCGACCTGACCATGGTCGGACTCGGCCCGGGCGACGTCTTCCAGAACGCCCTCGGGTACGGCCTGTTTACCGGAGGGCTCGGATTCCACGCCGGCGCGGAGAAGATCGGGATGACCGTGATCCCGAGCGCAACCGGCAACACGCGGCGACAGATCGAGATGATCGAGGACTTCGGCGTTACTGCGGTCAACGCCACCCCGAGTTACGGCATGCGGCTTGCCGAGGTTGCGGAAGAGATGGGGGCGGGGCTCGAAACGCTCAGGGTGGGCACGTTCGGTGCCGAACCGTGGTCGGAGAATATGCGGCGGGAACTCGAGGAGCGGCTCGGCATCACCGCATATGATTCCTACGGGATGAGCGGGATGTACGGCCCCGGCGCCGCCTTCGAGTGCGAGGAGAAAAAGGGCCTGCACTTCTGGCACGACTCCTTCCTCATCGAGATCATCAATCCGGAAACCGGCGAACAACTCGGGCCGGGCGAGCGGGGCGAACTCGTCGTGACTCCGCTCGTCAAGGAGGCGATGCCGCTTATCAGGTACCGCACCGGTGATATTACGATGATCCTCGACGACGAGTGCCCGTGCGGCCGGGGACCGAAGATTGCACGGATCATGGGGCGGAGCGACGATATGCTGGTTATTCGCGGGATTAACGTGTTCCCATCGCAGATCGAACACATCCTGCTGTCGCTCCCCGAAGTGGGGGAACAATTTATGGTATATATCGACAGGATCAACCATCTGGATGAAATGACAATCGAAGTGGAAGTCAACCGTGATTATTTCAGCGGAGAGCTCGGCGACCTCGCCCATGTGCAGAAACGGGTGGCGGGGGTGCTGCGTGACACCCTGAACCTCAGGACACATGTCACCCTCGTAGAACCGGGCAGCCTGCCGCGATTCGAAGGAAAGGCGAAAAGGGTCATCGACCGCAGGGGGGATATCTGGTGATTGCATGGGAGCCGCGGATCGAGATGATGCCGGAAGAGGAACTGAAAAACCTCCAGTTCAAGCTTTTAAAGACCCTCGTATACCGCCTCTACAGCTTTTCGAACTTTTACCGGAGCCGTATGGACGAACACGGCGTGCACCCCGACGACATCCAGACACTCGAAGACGCGAAAAAACTGCCGTTCATGGTCAAGAGCGATCTGCGGGATAACTATCCCGACAAGCTCTTCACGGTCTCCCGGGACGAGCTTGTCCGGTACCATGTTTCATCGGGGACAACCGGCAAGCCGACGGTGGTCGGGTACACCCAGAAGGACGTCGACATCTGGACGACATCGCTTGCCCGGGCGCTGACCGCATGCGGAATCGGCCGCGGCGACGTCGTGCAGGTTTCCTACGGGTACGGCCTCTTCACGGGGGGCCTGGGCCTTCATTACGGTGCCGAGAGGATCGGGGCGACGGTCGTGCCCACATCGGTGGGCAACACCGAGAGGCAGCTTGAGCTGATGCAGGATCTCCACGTCACCGCGATTGCGTGCACTCCGTCATACCTCATCCATATCGGTGAGGTCGCCGAAAGAATGGGCATCTCGATTAAAGACGACACCATTCTGAGAGCTGCGATCCTCGGTGCGGAGCCGTGGTCCGAACAGATGCGCATCAGGATAGAGGAGCAGATGGGCATCAGGGCCTACAACATCTACGGTACGAGCGAACTTTCCGGCCCGATGTTCACCGAATGCGAGGAGCAGAACGGCATTCACATCTGGAGCGACCTTGCACTCGTCGAGATCGTTGACCCGGACACGGGCGAACCGCTCCCGCCGGGAACACGGGGTGAGATGGTGGTTACCATCCTCCAGAAGGAGGCGCTCCCGATCATCCGGTACCGGACCGGGGACATCACGTCGCTGATCCCCGGGGCCTGCCCCTGCGGACGGACACACCCGCGGATCGAACGGCTCTCGGGCCGTGTGGACGATATGCTGATTATCCGCGGCATCAACGTCTTCCCCTCGCAGGTGGAGCATGCACTGCTCGGCATCGCCGAACTTTCGGGGCATTTCCAGATCATCGTGGACCGGAAGGAGGCGCTCGACGTGATGCTTGTCCAGGTGGAGCTGAGACCCGAGGCATTCTCCGATAAGATCACCGACCTCATGGCGGTCCGGCAGAAAGTTGCGCACACGCTCAAAAACGCACTCAACGTGGGTGTCGGGGTGGAACTCGCCGAACCCGGCTCTCTGCCGCGGTTTGAGGGAAAAGCAAAAAGGGTCGTGGACAAGAGGGTGATGTAGATGGACACGGAACATTTCACCATCAAACAGATCTCCGTCTTCTCGGAGAACCGGCCCGGGCGGCTTGCGGCCATTGCCCGGGCACTGCAGGAAGAGAAGATCAACATTTTCGCATTCTCCATCGCCGAGGCAAAGGGCTTCGGTGTCGTCAGGGCACTTGTGGACAAACCCGAGGTGGCGTACAAAAAACTAACCGAACTCGGGTTCATGGTCTCGTTTACGGATGTCATCGCGGTAAAAATGCGTGATGAACCCGGCGGACTCTTTGAGATTGCCAGGATTCTCGGCGAGGCGGAGGTCAATATAGAATACGCCTATGCCTACAGCGGGAAGGAAGCGGCAGTGCTGATTCTCCGGGTCGACCATGTGGACGATGCGATCAGGAGAGTCCGCGAGGCGGGCGGCGAACTCCTGGAATCGTCGCTCTTTACCTGAAAAAAACGCATGAGGGGACCGCGGTGGCGGGAACCCCTCACTTCTTTTCCCATTTCAGGAGTTCCATCACCGACGAGAGTGTCGAGCCACGGCGAATCTCCTCGCGAATCCGGTCTTCCGCCTTCTGGACTTCCACGGCCCGCCGGGCCACCTCGTAGGCCCGTTCCCGGGGGATGACGACCACGCCGTTTTCGTCACCGACAATCCAGTCGCCGGGCTTCACCTCCTGTCCGCAGCAGGTAATCTCGCAGTTGATCTCACCGAGCCCTTTCGGCTCACCCGCGTTGGGCACCGTCGCCGTAGCAAAGACCGGAAACCCGAGGCGCCTGATGTCGTCCACGTCCCGTACCGCACCGTCGATGACAACGCCCGCGATTCCCCGGTTCATGCAGCTGAGGGTGGCAAGCTCTCCCCAGGGAGCGATGTGCGTCGCCGCATCATTATTGACGACAATCACATCACCGTCGCCCGCACGGTCGATCGCCTCCACCGGTTTTGCCCAGTCGCCGGCAAACGTCTGCACGGTGACCGCACGGCCCGCCATGTGCACATCCCCGCAGATCGAGATGATACCGCGCATCGCCCCCTTGCGGTGCATCGCATCCGATACGCGCGGCGTCGCAATGCCGGTGAGCAGGCGGCGTATCGCTTCCTCCACCGTCTCCGCGGTTCGTGAAACAAGGGCGGGATTGTCGATCGCTTCGCGGACAGCACGAGCCGATGCGGTCACATCCCCTGACTTCGTGATGGTGCTCCCGACAATCACTACCGATGCGCCGTGCCGCACCGCCTGCGCCGCCGTATCGGCATCAAGCCCTCCGGCTACCGCGACAGGGACGGATATGCGCCCTGCAATGCGGGCAATGAGATCGATGGAACTCTTTCCGATCATCTGCTGGTCGATACCCACGTGTGCGTTGATGATATCCACACCCATCTCTTCGAGTTGCTGCGAACGGGTGACGGGATCCGCCACGTTAATGAGATCTGCCATGATACGCACGCCGTAGTGGCGGGCCGCCCTGACCGCCTCATGAATGACGGCGTCATCGGACTCGGCAAGGACACAGACAATGCTCGCTCCGGCTTTTGCCGCCATCTCCACTTCAAGGGCACCGGTGTCCGCCACCTTCATGTCGGCAATGATCTCGTGCCCCGGAAACGCCGCCCGCAGTGCACGCACCGCGTCCATTCCGGCACTCTTGATGGGCGGTGTCCCCGCCTCAATCCACACGGCGCCCCCCAGAACCGCTTCGTATGCAATCTGCAGTGCCCGGGGAAGCTCGAGCAGATCAAGGGCCACCTGGAGATAAGGTCCCGTCATATGTCGACGGTGTTTGCGGCGACGCACGAAAAACGTTACCAAATATGCCGGAAAAAAAGGGGAGATATCCGGTTTATTTCGACTCCCAGCGCTCGTTAAACGTTATATCGGCGACATCCTTCTTCTCGACGATTTTAATTTCCGCAGGATAGCCGGCAGGGATGAGGGAAATGAGCGAATATCCTTCGGGAACATTGAGGAGGGTGCGGACCGGTTCCGCGTAAGCCTTCTTCTCTCCCGCCACCCAGCACGAGGCAACCCCATGCGCCCAGAGGCCGAGGATCAGCTGGTCGGTCGCGGCGCAGCCGTCTTCGAGGTAATAGGTATGGGAGGTGTCGGAAAAAACAGCAAAACAGGGCGGTGCTTGAGCGATAAATTTGCCGTGATCGGCAAGTTCGGCGAGTTTTCCGAGGGTCTCCCTGTCCGTGACGATTCCGAACAGCCATGGCTGCACATTCATTGCGGTAGGGGCCTGCCGGGCACAATCGATCGCATCACGGATAACATTCGCCGGGATGGGCGTATCCTTATAATTGCGCACACTTCTGCGCCCTTTGATGATAGTAACACCGAGATTCATGATGCGCTATGAGGGAGGCAAATGCAAAAAGCCTTGCGGAAAAATGAGATGGTGCCATCAGAGGACACCCTCCCTCACTTGAGGATTGGCACAGGAAGGGAATCCGCTGCCATCGCATCTGCGGGATTCGTGCGGATTATGCCACTGCGTCCGGACAGAGGCCGGCAGTGCGTGTGAATCCGCCTGTCCCGGGAGAGAGTCTCGCGCGATAGGTTAAAATCATTATGAAAAAATTCTGCGAATGTACAACATATATGCTGTACTTTTCAGAAGGGAGTTATGACCCTGATAAATTCCCAGAGGTTCTGTGCGCCCGCCAGAATGACCGCCTGCGGATCAATTCCCAGAATCGGGAAGAGAAAGATAAAATATGCAAACGTACCGAGCGTGCTCCCGACGTTGGCAAGCGCCGCAACAAGCACCACCCGGAAGAGCGGCACTTTTCTGAGCGTTTCAAATGAATCGGCATCCATTATCGCCTGAAAATCTGCTGTCGACGGTTTCCGTATCTTCGCCTCGGTTATTGCTGCAAACCACCCTGCGGCAATCAGGGGGTTGAGGGACGTGAGCCACGAGACGGCAAATGCCGTAAGCGCCGAGAGTGGATGGCCGCCCGCCGCGAGGGTGAAGGCGGCAGAGAGGGTGCCGTTGACAAGCACCCAGTAGAGGAGCGCAAGCAGGAGAACCTCAATCCCGACACCGGAAAACGCAATCGTGACCAGCAGAGAGGCAAAAAGCAGCACCACTCCGATTCCGATAATCTTCGCCCACGGGAGGACTGCAGGCTCCTCCGTGAGTTTCGTGATCGGCGGAATGGATGCAGGATTCTCGAGGTAGCGCACGATGCCCCGCACATGCCCCGCCCCGACGATCCCGAGCACGCGGTCGTACCGGTGCGAGAGCTGCCGGAGCTGGTGGGCGAGATATGCGTCACGCTCGTCGATAAGGGCACGGGCGCCGTGCGGGGAGTATTTCCTGAACTCTTCGAGAGCCGCCGTAATGACGTCCTGCTCCGTGAGGGTGTCCACGTTGATCTCCTCCTGGCCGAAGCCCGCTATCGATGCGGCGAGGGCAGCCCCCATCTTCACCTTCTCCCAGAGGGACATCGTCCTCCAGAACCGCATGAGAGTAATGCGTATGTCGCGATCGACAAGTGCAACGGGAATTTCGCGGCCCTCCGCCTCCTCGATTGCGACGAGCATCTCCGCTCCGGGCTCCACTCCCACATCCATTCCAATCCGCCGCTGCAGGTACGCGAGGAGCCACTGGACCAGCAGCTGGGAGAAATTTCCTCCCTTCAGCACATCTGAAACCGAGGGTTCGGGGCCCTGGTGCTTCAGGGCTGCAAAGCGGCCGGGATCAAGCTCGATTGCCACGACATCGGGAGAGAACTCCGCCATGGCGGCCTTCACCTCCTCAATGCTCTTCTTCGAGACATGGGCGGTCCCGACAATGTGAATATTACCCATGGATTGGTTTCACTCCCTCGGAATCGATGACCACGGACATACCGGGGGGCACTTCCGCCCTGCCGTACCGGAGAGCCACCTGCTGGTGCTCTTCATCCTCGGCATGTTTCCGGGCAATGAGATCACAGGCAAGGGCAAAGGCCGCCTCCGCCCCGATCACGCCCCCGATTCCGGGACATTCGGAGACAAGGAGTCCGTCGTCTCCGAGCATGAAGGGGAAGGTCCTGCAGATCCACGGGCGGACTCCGTAGATCCGGCACCGCCCGTTCCGGAGAAATGCGCACGTATCGCCGGTCTGCCGGAGGCACCACCCGAAGGTGATCCGGGACCGTTCCGGTCCGTCGATATACTCGGGATAGGGGAGAGCGACGTCGTCCCAGCTGCTTCCGGTCGCCTGCAGGATACGCCGGATCTCCGGCGCTCCGGCCATCACAAGATTGGAATCCGGTTCTTCTCTCCGGCAGCAGGTCCCGCATCCGATGCAGCGGAAACCGATGCGGACAATGTCATCGGCAAGATCGGCAGCAGAGGGAACAGGCATCCGGCATCAGTCCGCAAGCTCAGAGCAGAGCCGGTCAAAATTCTCGTATACAAGCCGCCCGTCAACTGAATGGCTCACCTCGGGGTGCCACTGTATCCCGTAGAGATGGTCATCGGGGGAGGCCATCGCCTCGACACCGCAGATCGCGGAGCGTGCCAGCAGGGTAAACCCGTCCGGCATCGCCGTTACCTCGTCGGCATGGGATGCCCAGACCGATATTGTGGAAGGATACCCTGCGAGAATGGTATCGGGCTCAAGAATCTCCACCGTCACCGACCCGTACCCGCCGCTCTGGCTATGCGTAACGGTGCCGCCGCGGGCGGTGGTAATGATATGCAGGCCGAGGCAGATGCCGAGGACAGGAAGGCCGAGATCGAGGTACTGCGCCGCCTTCCCGGCGCGTTCAAGTGCAGGGCCACCCCCGAGGATGATTCCCCGGCATCCTTCCCTCACCTCGTCCGGCGGTGTTTCATTCGGGATCATCCGTGCATCGATATCAAGATCCCGAAGCATTCTCAGGATGAGGTGATTTGTCTGCCCGAAATTGTTTACGACATAGAGCGGACGCATTTGGTAATTCTTGAACGTATGATGGTAAAGCACTTTGTCATCCGTACCCCCGGATGAAGTCAAGTATCGCTCCCGTGATGGCGATGGGCGAATGCCCCATCAGGGACGCAAGGAGCATCGCCCCCCCCGCGCCCATTCCTTCCTTGACTTCACCGATGCAGTACCGGGCAAGGCCCGCATGCCCGAGGTCACCGAAATCGGGGTCCACATAGTAGGCATGGGCCCCCACGTCCGCGCACGTCGCCGTGAAACTCGCACTCGCGTCATCACGGACATAGGCAGTCGTGGCAAGATCGGGCATGGGCATGCCCAGCCCCTTCAGCACCGCAGCGACAGCGAGCATCTGGGTGCCGCCCGCGAGAACCACCGTGCCACGGTACGATGCACAGATTCCCGCAGCGACGGCAATCATCGGATCGCCCGCAGCACGCACCACATCGAGCGGATCCGCGGGAACGCTGTTTCCGATCCGTTCGAGGACCGCCGTGCAGACCTCGTCTTTCCGGGAATGCGGGTTGTCAACGAAACTGCTCGAGACACGTGCGGGGATCCCGAGGGCCCGCAGCACGCAGAGGGCGGTGGTCGTGCCGCCGGGCACGCATTCCCCGAGCACCAGCAGATCACTGTATCCGGAAAAAAACTCACCGACGAGCCTGCCACGGGAGTACAGCTCCCGTGCACGCGGCACTGCATCCGTAAAACGCGGATCTGCGCCCGGTTCCCCGTAGACATCGATGCACGGGACCGCGGGCGGGTGCACGAGCCCGGCATTCACAAATGCGGGGACAAGGCCCGTCAGTGCGGTCATCGACCGGGTAATCGTGGAGGGGGTCGGGCATCCCGTCGGGGTGTCGGGCTTCACCGGCAGGCTCGTAATCGCGCCTTTCGCTACCAGTTCGGAATCAAGATTCGGTGTTAAAAGCGTCTTTTCGGGCGTCGGGCCGGCGCCCGATATCCCGGGAACGGTGGAGAGCATGGTGTTCGCTAGGACAACGGCGAACAGGGGGTGCTCGAAAGTGAAACGCGGTTTTTCCGATATGAATTGCATGGTCGATCTCCTTCTATACAGCCGGATTGTGTCAGTATGGTTGTGATTCATCCTTATTATTCACGGTTTCTCCCCGCGGGCACAGCAATTCCGGGAGAACTCCATCGCACCCGTACGCCGTGCACCGATGCGGCGTTCGTTAGATATCATTATCTGAAATTTTTACAGATAATACTCTATGTTGGAAATCGAGGAGCGGCTTCTTGCAAAGGGCATCACCGTGCCGGATATCGTTGAAACGGCGATGGCGCTCCGTATCCCCGGGGGATACGGCCCACGCGGGACGGCAGGCGCCCTTGCAGGGACGATCAGTGCGGCGCTGCGCGATCCGGACATCGCATCCCTCCTGCTCGGAGCGATCCTCCTCGAAGACGAAAACTGCATCAGGCATTATTCGGATATCCCGGGGGATGGCGACGGGCCAATCGGGATTGCAATCGCCGAGATGATCGGCGGAGACCGCGCCCGGTTTGAATTCAACCGGTATGAAACGGCGAAACCGGGCATCCTCTCGGCACTCGGGCCGGTTCTCGACAATGCGGTGACAGGCCTGATCGCCGGCTGCACCTCCCTTCTTTCGGAATGCGTATGACATCGCTCCGCGCTCTTTTGCAGTGGACAACCGTGCTCCCGCTCGGGGCTCCGGCAGACTTCGAGGCATTCGCCCGGAGATCATGGCTCTATCCGGCCGCCGGGTACGTGACGGGGGGGATCGCCGCATTGATCGCCATGGCCGTCCCCGACACAGGGATAGCTGCTGCTCTCGCGCTCGCCGCCGTCGTCCTCCTCTCGGGGGGAAACCACCTCGACGGCCTCCTTGATTTCGGTGACGGAATGATGGCGCATGGGGGCAGGGACGTGCGTATCAGGGCGCTTACCGATCGGCAGATCGGCACGGGCGGCGTGGCTGCCGGCATTCTCCTGTACCTGGTAGCCTACGCAGGCCTCTCAGCGGGCCCCTCGGTGCCGTATGCCATTCTTGCAGGGGAAGTGTTGTCCAAAGGGGCGATGGCGGTACTGACGGTAACAGGCACTCCGTTCAGGAAGGAGGGGATCCACCACTTCCTTCACGTTAGGGCCCGGGTGTATTTTCTGCCTCTCGCCGTCCTCCTCTGCCTCCCTCTTCTGGCAACAGGCATCCCGTTAGTGCGGCTTGCATCAGGATTCGCAGCCGCTGCGTTCGTTACCGGCGGCATGCAGATTCTTGCCAGACGGCTTTTCGGGGGAGTCAATGGTGATGTGGTGGGTGCAACCCACGACATTGTCCGCGCCGCGGTCATCCTCGTGTTCGCCTTCGCGTGATGCAACTACGGTTTTATCATTCTCAAGTCCCATGTACCAGCAATGATACGGGATTACGGCATCCACATGAAAGGGGGCGTCATCACCGAACGGGACGCCGACTATTGCACCATACGGGTCCGGCTGCCCGCCGGGATTCTCTCGATTGACCAGATGCGCGGGATTGCACGTATCGCCAAGAAATACCAGGCAGGGGAGGTGCACCTCACGACACGGCAGACTATCGAGATTCCCCATGTCGATCACCGTCTTCTCGCAAAAATTGCCCGGGATCTCAGTAAAAACGGCACACCAATCGGATCGGAGCGGGACGAGATCGTCAATATCACGGCATGTCCCGGCACCGATCGGTGCAAGTACGCCAATATCGATACCATCGGGCTCGCCCGTACCCTCGACTCCCGGCTTTTCGGGAAAGAAATGCCCGTCAAGGTACGGATTGCCCTCTCGGCATGCCCCTATGCATGCACGAGCCCCATACTCAACGAAATAGGAGTGACCGGGCGGATCAAGCCAGTCCGCACCCCGGGCCTCTGCACGGGATGCGGAACCTGCGTCGAATACTGCAAGGAATGCGCCATCAGCATCAGAAACGGCATCAGCTACGTTGACGAGAGTAAATGCATCCTTTGCGGGGTCTGTGTCCAGTCATGTCCTTTCGACCTTCTCACAACCGAGGACGCACATTATCTCATTACGGTGGGGGGGCGCCGGGGACGCCACCCGAAACTCGGGCGTGAGCTCGTGGAAGTGGCGACGGCGGAAGAAACGGTCGCCATCATCGAGCGTATCGTCTACTGGATATACCGCCGTGCCTGGAGCGGACGGCTGCTCTCCGACCAGCTCGACGACATCAACTTCGACGCATTCAAAAAGGAGATACTGGAGGATGTGAAAACGAAACCAGAAAAATAGCCGGTTTTTCAGTACTCGTACATCGTCCTGAATCCTTCATTGCCGTCATCGTCGCACTCAATCGCGCTGCCGTCACGGATAAGCGTATTGTACATGATAAGTGCTTCCTGCAGTGCTTCGTCCGGGGCGCGCCCCCGTTTTACTTCCTCCATCCTTTTCCGGAGAGGGGACGGCATGGCCCGTTTTCCGACTCTGACTCCGGCACAGTGGATGCAGGCATTGCACTTGCGGTACACCGACACCCAGCCGTCGGCACATTCGACAAGGACATCATCCTTCCCCTCCGGACGCGTAAATGGCAATGTTTTCATGGTACAACTATAGGTACCGGGAACAAATAAGAGCATGCCGATTACCGGCAAACGCCCGATAATGCAGAGTTTTTTCCCAAGAGAAATGCTTTATATAGCATGCTTTCCAATATATGATACTCGTATCAATACGATCGGGACGTCTGCGACCGTCCCGAAGGTAATTAGTAACAGGAGGACAGGATTATGGCATCAGATAAGCCTCACATGAATCTGGCCGTCATCGGACATATTGACCACGGAAAGTCAACAACAGTCGGCCGTCTGCTTTTTGAAACCGGCGCCGTACCGCCGCACATCATCGAAAACTATCGAAAAGAAGCGGAATCAAAAGGAAAGGGTTCCTTTGAGTTCGCATGGGTCATGGACAACCTCAAAGAGGAGCGCGAGCGCGGTATCACGATCGACATCGCCCACAAGCGGTTCGACACGCCGAAGTTCTATTTCACCATTGTGGACTGTCCCGGTCACCGCGACTTCGTCAAGAACATGATCACCGGCGCATCCCAGGCCGATGCAGCACTGCTCGTTGTCGCCGCACCCGACGGTGTCATGGAGCAGACCAAGGAGCACGTGTTCCTTGCCCGGACGCTCGGCATCAACCAGCTCATCATCGGCATCAACAAGATGGATGCCTCCAAGTACGAAGAGAAGCGCTACAACGAGGTGAAGGAGCAGCTTTCACAGCTCATCAAGATGGTCGGATACAACCCCGCAAACATCCATTTCATCGCAATGAGCGCATTCGCCGGCGACAACATCTCCAAGAAGAGCGACAATACTCCCTGGTACAAGGGTCCGACCCTGCTTGAGGCGCTCGACACGCTCGAAGCACCCGAGAAGCCCACAAGCCTGCCGTTCCGTCTCCCCATCCAGGACGTGTACTCCATCTCCGGTATCGGAACGGTCCCCGTCGGCCGTGTCGAGACGGGCATCATGAAGAAGGGGATGAAGGTCTCCTTTATGCCCGCCAACAAGGAAGGAGAGATTAAGTCCATCGAGATGCACCACGAAGAGCAGCCCGAAGCACTGCCCGGCGACAACGTCGGTTTCAACGTGCGGGGTATCGGCAAGGGCGACATCCGCCGCGGCGACGTCTGCGGTCCCGCCGACGTTCCCCCCACGGTGGCCGAGGAGTTCACCGCGCAGATCGTCGTTCTCCACCACCCGAGCGCCCTGACCGTCGGGTACACCCCGGTCTTCCACTGCCACACCGCACAGATCGCATGCACGTTCGTCGAGCTCCAGAAGAAGCTCGACCCCCGCACCGGCCAGGTCAAGGAAGAGAACCCCACGTTCCTGAAAACCGGCGATGCCGCGATCGTCAAGCTCCGGCCCACGCGCCCGATGGTCATCGAGAAAGTGAAGGAAATCCCGCAGCTCGGACGGTTCGCCATCCGTGATATGGGATCCACTATCGCTGCCGGCATGTGCATTGACATCGACGCCAAGCAGATGAGATAATCCCCTCCCGATACTTTTTAGGTGACCACCAATGCAAAAAGCCAGAATACGCCTCACCGGCACCGATTTTCAGAAAGTAGAAATGGTCTGTGACCGCATACGAGAGATTGCAGAGCGTACAGGCGTGAATCTGGCAGGCCCGATTCCGCTTCCCACCAAGCGCATGGTCATTCCTATCCGCAAAAGCCCGGATGGGGAGGGAACCGCCACATGGGATCGCTGGCAGATGCGCGTGCACAAGCGGTTGATTGACATGGACGCAGACGAGCGTGCCCTCCGGCAGCTGATGCGAATCCAGGTGCCCAAAGACATAGGCATCGAGATCGTACTCGAGAGTTGAGGCGCGGCGTGACAGCCGCGGTATTTACCCGAATACTACGTTCACACCTCTCATATGAGAGGATTTTTCTTCTTCTCTTCCTGATTGCCCTGATTGCACGGTTTACGCTCCTCGATCTCAAGCTGTTTCATCACGACGAGGCGGTGCATGCATGGTTCTCGTGGCGCCTCCAGACGCTGGGCACCTACAGCTATGATCCCGTCTATCACGGGCCGTTTCTCTACTATGTGACCGCCGGGATGTTTTCCCTCTTCGGAACATCGGATCTCGTCGGTCGGATCATTCCCGCCCTCGCGGGCGCACTGCTCATTCCGCTCGTCTACCCGATCTACAGGCTCGGGTATATCGGCGGGCGGCAGGCAGTCGGTGCGGCACTCTTTCTTGCTGTTTCACCAGATATGGTCTATTTCTCGCGTTTTCTCAGAAATGACATATTTATCGTGTTCTTTTCACTCGTACTGCTTGTCGCCGCCCTGTACTATTTTGAACGGGGGGAGAGGAAGTACCTTATAATCGGTGCCGCTGCTGCAGGGCTCGGAATGTGTGCAAAGGAAAACATGCCTATTGTTATCGCGACATTCGGCTCATACCTCGTGTACGCGGTATGGCGCCGCACCCTCATCCTGCCCCGCCGGTGGAAGGCGGACCTTGTTATCGGCATCATGGTTGCCGCCGGCATCATGGTGGTCTTCTATTCGTCGTTTCTGCAGCACCCGGAGATCCTCGCCGACGGGTGGCTCCGGGCAATCGAGCACTGGACCTCGATGCACCAGCAGCAACGGCTCGGCGGGCCGCCGTATTTTTACCTGCTCCTCTTCGTGCTCTATGAACTTCCGGTGCTGCTGCTTGCAGGCTGTGCCGTCCTGCAGTTCCTCATGTCGCCTGCACGCGGACAGCCGGGAACGGAGGAGAATATCGGCGGAATCGATGCACTCTTCAACAGGATGCTCCGGGCCAGCCTTCCCGTGCCCGTACCTGCAATGGACCGGCAGAATGAGTTCATGCGATTCTGCATCTACTGGATGATTACGTCCGTTGTCATCTACGCTTATATCGGCGAGAAAGTTCCCTGGCTGATTCTTCACCAGCTCCTTCCCCTGATCTTTGTTGCCGTCTACCGGCTCGACCGTGACCGGTGGAAATCCGTTGCCGCCGCGGGTGCCGTTATCTTCCTCGTGGTCATGACGCTCCACGTGGCATTCACTCCGGCGGACATCAACGAACCGATAGTGCAGGTGCAGAATTCCGAAGACCTGCGAACGATTATGGCGCTCATCGACGCCTCCGCAACAGTTGCAATAACAACCGATAACTACTGGCCGCTTCCGTGGTATTACCGTGGGCAGGCTAATTCGCATATCGCGTACCTCACGCCGCCGGTATCCCCTGAAACGCTCCGTGCACGTGACTTTGACCTGATCATCGCCCACGACCTCGAGAGCTATCCGTCACTTCCCGGATACGAAAAAGAGACGTACCGCCACAGCTACTGGTTCTCGACGCATGACAACAAAGACCGTCTGCTGGCGTATTACTTTACCCGGGAAGGGATAACAGGCAGCGTAAACTGGGATGTTTTTGTCCGGGAGAATACCCCTGCATGCATATAACAGAGCCCGACAAAACGGAAATCACATCCTTTTTTTCTTCCCCACCGCAGTTATCCTGCGGATATGACACACTATCGGAGGAAGTACGGTCTCACGTGCGGGTATTTCATGCACACATGCGGCAGGGTGCCGCCGTAAAAAAGAAAATGATGAAAGGGAATCAACCGAGCTCGTCCCAGCGGGTTCGCCGCCGGTAGAAGAGAATTCCCACGACTGCCACGATGACAATGAATCCGCCGATGAGCAGGTAATTGACCAGCCCTCCGAAATTGGGCAGCGCAAATCCTTCTCCGACTTCGTCACGGAGGGTAAGTGAGGCGTTCAGGGCTGCTGCGGCCTTGTCTTCCGCACCCTGTGCCTGAATACGCGCCTGATTGTATTCACCCGAGCTCTGCCTGTCTTTTGCCAGTGTCAGCAGTGTCTGGGCATTGTCAAGCTGTGTCCTGATGGCGATCACCCGGCTGTCCGAACTCATGCTCCGGTTTACCGTCCAGTAAGTCAGCTCATCGTCGACCTCGTCAATTTTTTCCTGCGCCTGCGTAATTTCATTATCCGCCCAGGCTTCGTCCAGCAGAACCTCGGCTTCGTCGAGGTATGTCTCGGCATTGGTCAGGTATGTCTGGACGGTGCCGTAGGAAGCGGTCTTTGCCTTCGTAATCTCCGTCTTGGCGGCATCGTACTTCTCTTCGGCGGCATTTGTGTTCACGCCGTTCTCATACTGTTCGTCAAGACTGGCACGGAGATTATCCAGATCCTGTTCAACAGCCGCAATACTGGCCTCGATGTCACCGGGATTGATGATCGTCCGCTCGACGAGAGTCTCGCCGTTCGTGATGACAAGTTCGTTCGAATCGAGCTGGCGCAGCCGGAAGATGATCTTTTCCTGTGTCGCGGTTACCTCGGGAGCGTCACCTTCGAGCAGGTACTCAACTTTCACCTCGCTGGACGTCGGGTAGGCAAGGTTCCAGCCTATGATGCGCAGGTAGCGTTTCCCGTCCGTGATGGGAAGACCGACATCATTGACAAGGATGGTATACGTCCAGCTCAGGTCCTCCAGCTCGGTATACGCTTCAAGCGCATGGCTGCTGGGAAATGTTTCGGTGCCGACACTCGTCAGTGTTACGATGCAGCGGACCGTTATCCGCTCACCGGGTGAAATATCCCCCTCAGGGGTTACTTCGAGAAGATCGACATCGTAGTTCACGGCCGCTACCGGGGATATAAGGCAAATTAACAGAATTAAACACAGTATCGAAGCAAACCTCAAATTCATTCCTGCACCCTCACTCAAACAGTGGTTCTACACCCTCGTCATCAAACATGCTTGACCGGCGTTCCTTCGACCTGATGACATCTTCTTTGGTTTCTTTGGCGATTTCGAGGAGCTCCCGGATTCGGGGGGCATCGCCGATCGACGCGAGGACGACCACTGCTGCCACTTTAGAACTCTCGAGCGGATAATCGCCGCCACGGACTTCAACGCCGGCAATATTCTCTTCAACCCAGCTTTTTGATTTTTCCACGCCTTTGCGATCCATCTCATCGGACGGGCCCGCGATGAGGACGAGTGCCCGTTCGGCAGTCGTGTAATCGCAGGGAAGGGTGAGGCGGCCAAGCATTGCCCGGCGGACAAGAGCGATAATCTTCGCGGATTTATCCTCGCCCATCAGCACCTCTTCCGCACCTTCCTTCTTTTTCAGGGAGTCTTTCAGGCCCCCGAAAATGCCCTTCTTCTGCTTGACACGGGGATTGACAACCTCGCTGACCGCATACCCGATGGACGTGATTCCGCCTCCGCGGAGGGTGTTGATGATCTCGCTCGAGTCCACAACCATCTCGCCAACGCCGGTCTTTCCCACCTCTCCCGCACGGAAGAGTACACCGAAACGCCGGACAATTTCGTCGTTTAAGCGCTGATAGGCACTTCGGACGCTTTCCCCCTCGTTCTTCCATGCACTGTTGTCAAAAATGAAGACGTTATCGGATTCGTTTACAAGCGTGCCGAGACTCCTCGCGGCATTATAAGAATAGAGACGTCCTTCTTCGGGTGCGGGGATGATGCCGAGCGAATAGACGGGTTCACGGTAAATCCGTTTGAGGTGCCGTGCAAGAACAGGGGAGCCTCCTGAACCCGTTCCCCCTCCAAGGCCCGCTACGATAACAAACGCATCAACGTCATGGGTGCCCCGCGTATCGATTGCGTTGATGATGCTGTCAATCTCATCGGCGGTAATTTTTGCCCCCGTCACGTTATCGGTGCCTACACCATGGCCTTTTACCACGGTCTGTCCGATAAGTATCCGATCTTTGAGTTCGATATTCTTCAGTCCCATCAGATCAGTTCGTGCGGTGTTAACCACTATGCCCCGAAAATTATTGGTCCCTCCTCTTTTATCCTGCTCTATAAACATATCGACTATTTTTCCGCCAGCCTGGCCGAATCCGATGAAAAAGACTCTCACTGTAACACCATCCAACTGGAATGAAGAAGATACCTGATCTCCTAGATATTAAAACATTTTATCCCCGTAAGTTCAAAAACTTTCTTATGCGCCCAATTTGATTAATATTGAGAATGAAAATCTGCGTTATCGGCGGAGGGCTCACAGGTCTTTCAGCTGCGTACCGGCTCCGGCACGAAGAACAGATCGACCTGTATGAAAAAGACGCAGTGCTCGGCGGGTGCCTGTCGTCCTATGGTTCAGGCGATACCCGGATCGAACGGTTCTATCACCATTGCTTCTCGGGAGACCGGATGCTCCTCGCCCTCATCGATGACCTCGGGCTGACGGGAAGGCTCGAATGGCGAACCGCTTCAACCGGGTACTATGCCGGAGGAACCCTGTATCCACTCACCACCCCGGCGGATATCCTCAGGTACCCGCATCTCGGCCTGCTGGACAAGGCACGGCTCGCCCTTCTCACCCTCCGATCGAGATCCTTCGACCGTGAGGCTCTCGATGCGGTGACAGCGAAGGATTTCATCACCGGACACCTCGGAACCCGCGTGTACCAATCCTTTTTCGAACCCCTGCTCAGAAGCAAATTCGGGGCTATGCGTGATTCGGTTTCCGCCGCATGGCTCGTCTCTCGCATTGCCATACGGTCGGATCGCGGACCGGCGGGAGAGAGGCTCGGGTACCTGGAGGGGGGATTTCACCACCTGATCGGCGGACTGGAGCACCGGCTCACCGCCGACGGCTGCAGGATCATGACCGGCACTCCCGTGACCTCGCTCTCCCGGGCGGAACCCGGATGGGAGGTGAACGGTGAGCCGTACGATGCCGTCATCTCCACCATGGCTCCCCACGAGCTCGCCCGGATAGGCGGGCCCCGGCTTCCCGCCATTCCGTACCAGGGAGCCGCCTGCATGACGCTCGCACTGGGGAGGGATGTTTGCGGCGGAATCTACTGGATCAATATGAAGGACGATGCACCCTATGGGGCGGTGATCGGGCATACGAATTTTATCCCGGAGGAACGATACGGGGAGCACATGATCTATCTTGCATCGTACTTCCGGGGACGTCCGGCTGAGGATGCCGGTGAGCGGATGCTTGAAGACTTCTGCCGGCGGTTTTCCGTCGACCCGGGGGAGATACACTGGCACTCTCTCGGAGTGGAGCCCTCGGCGGGCCCCGTCTATACGACCGGGTACCGCCATCTTATTCCCGGATACGCACAGGACGGACTGTTTCTCGCGGGTATGTTTTCCCGGCCGAATTACCCGGAACGGAGCATGGAAGGATCCGTTCAGGCCGGTTCGGACGTGGCGGCTCTCGTCAGCGGGGTGCGTACCCGGTGACCGGAACGGAAGTGAGTGCGGTAATCCCGGTCTTTAACGACCGTGAAGCCCTTCTCAACGCCATTCCGGCGTCAATCGAGGCCATCGGCGCGATAACCGGGAGATTCGAGCTGATCATAGCAGAGGACGGGAGTACTGACGGGAGCGCGGATGTCGTCAGGGCGTGGGAGACCCGTGACTCCCGTGTCCGCCTGATGCATGCCGACGAACGGCTTGGCCGCGGTAAGGCGCTCGAACGGGCATTTACGGCTGCAAGCGGAGAGATTGTCTGTTATTACGATGTTGATCTCGCAACGGGGATGGAGCATCTCCCTGCTCTTATCGATGCCATCCGCAGGGGATATGATATCGCCACCGGGTCACGGCTCATGCCGGGAAGCGATGCCGTCCGGACACCGTCGCGGAGCATTGCCAGCAGGGGATACAACCTGCTGGTCCGGTTCATCCTGAAAAGCCGGATACATGATCACCAGTGCGGATTCAAGGCGTTCTCCCGCTCACGGCTGCTCTCCCTCCTGCCCGAGGTGAGGGCACCGCACTGGTTCTGGGATACGGAGGTGCTGGTGCGTGCCCAGCACAAAGGATTCCGCATTCTGGAAATCCCGGTGGTCTGGCGGCCGGGGATGAAAACATCCGTCCGTAAAAACGACGTCGTGCAGATGGGATCCGACATCATCCGTCTCTGGTGGCAGCTGTATGTGGAGAAAAATTAGCGCCGTCGTCATCCCGACAGTGCTTGCTGTCGCGATCATCGCCTATATGCTCGCACGGGTCTGGGACGATCTTGCCGTTGCGGTCGCCAGCGCAAGCCCGCTCGCTCTCGTTGCCGCCGTGGTACTCTGTACGCTCGCATGGTGGCTCCGTGGAGCGAGGTACCGGTACATTCTGCAGGGCCTCTCTGTTTCGGTTTCGACCTCCTTTGCGACCGCGTGCATCTTCATCTCGCAGACGGTCAATCTGATCGTCCCGGCACGGCTCGGCGATCTCGTCAGGATGGTGATTCTCAAACACGAGAAAAGCGCCACCTATTCACAGGGACTTTCGTCGCTTCTTATCGAACGGGTCTTCGATGTCGTCATAATCGCGGCTCTCGGCGCGGTCACGCTCCCCTTCGTCGTCAATGTGCCCGACTGGTTCGTAACGCTTATCGCCGCCCCGATCGCAGGAGGCGTGATCTTCGTTCTTATCCTTGCCGCCGCCGGAAAAATCCGGAGCGACCACCGGTGGCTCAGGATAGTGCTCACGATGCTCGACCAGGTGCGGGAGGCGTCCCTGTCGTACGGTGCCCTCTCGTATCTCTCGCTCTCGTCGCTCATTATCTGGCTGGTGGACGTAAGTGTCTGTGCCGTCGTCGCACTGATGTTTCAGGAAACGATTCCGTTCCCGGTTGTCGTGCTCGCCATTGTCATCGGCAACCTCGTTAAAGCTGTTCCCCTCACACCCGGCGGTGTCGGCACCTACGAGCTGTCCCTTGCCCTGACATTCGAGCTTGCCGGAGTCGCCCCGGCCGTTGCGACACTTATCGCGGTCATCGACCACCTGATCAAGAATCTGGTCACGCTTGCGGGAGGAGTCGTCTCCCTGTACGCCTTCGGGGACTGGGCGGTCGGGCTCATCAGGTCGGCCTTTGCCCGGAAACTCAACACGGAGGAACTCATTGAACTTTGAACAGGCCGCTGCCGTCATCATCTGGCTCATCGTGCTCAAACTTCTGCAGGCAGGGCTGTGGCCGCTTCTTACAGAGACATTCCGCGGGAGAGCCGCGGCCGTCGCCTGGCCCCTCTCCCTGCTTCTCTTCACCATTGTCTCATGGTACTCTGCCCTTGCCGGCATCCCGCTCCATGCCGCGCTACTGCCGTTTTGTGCATGTGTCCTGTACGCGGGTGCCCGCGGCTGGTACACGCCGGAGAGGATTCGGCGGGCCCTTCGCTGGGACGGTGCGTTTCTTCTCGGATTCATTTTCATGCTCGAAGTCAGGTTCTTCAACCCGAGCATCTCCTTTGCCGAGAAATTCATGGACCATGCATTCCTCGCTTCCATCATGCGCTCTCCCGTCGTGGCGCCGGCCGATCCCTGGTTTGCCGGAGGAGCCCTCGACATGTATTACTACTTAGGCCACTGGATGGCCGGGGCGGTCGGCGTTGTCACCGGCATCCCGTCATCCGTCGTCTTCAACCTTATCCTCCCCACGGTCTTCGGCATGGCAGCGGTTGCCCTGTACGCCACCGGAGACCTCCTGCTCCCGCGGTTCCGGTGGCTTCCGGCCATGGCCCTCGTTATCCCGAATCCCATGTTTGTCTTCCTCATCCTCACGGGCAACGACGCACCTGCCGTCATGTGGGGGAGCACCCGGGTTATCGAAGCAACGATCAACGAGTTTCCCCTCTTCTCCTTTCTCTGGGGAGATCCCCATGCCCACGTCATCTCGCTTTTTAATCAGGCGCTCTTCATCTTCCTTCTCGCATTCGCGTATAAACGCTGGGGGGATCTCGCCCGACGGGACCGCGTCGTACTCTGTGCCTGCGCGGCACTCTCCCTCGGGTCAATGCCGCTCCTGAATTCCTGGGATATCCTCGCATATGCTCCCCTCACGCTCCTTGCCGGCGGGCTGATCCTGAGGCGGTACGGAGCTGCTTCCGACGGATGGATGTTTGCAGCGGCTGTGCCCCTGTGTGCTATCGCCTGTTACCTTCCCTACTATCTGATGCTGCAGCCGGGCAGCATCAGCGGGATCGGGTGTGTCCCCGTTCCGTCCGATCCCGCCGCATTTTTCATGGTAAACGGAATATTTCTCGGATATTTCCTCATCACCTGTATCCCGGGGATAGTCAGGCGTCCACTCCTGCTGGTCCCGGCAGCGGCGCTCTCGATTGCCGGTTACGCAGCGGCGGCGATTACTGCCGTGCCGTTTTCCTGCCTGCTCGCGAAAAAGCCGGAAAAACCTGCGGAACTTCTTGCTGCAGGGGGCCTCGGGATTCTTATCCTGATTGAACTCCTGTATCTTGCCGATAATATGGGTCCCGCGTACCTCCGGATGAACACGGTATTCAAGCTCTCGCTCGTCGCCTGGATGCTGCTCGGTACCGGGACGCTTCTCTCTCTGGCTGAATGGCTCGGCACGTCATCCCTTAACGCCCGTATTCCCCGGAACGCGGGACAGAGCGCCCTCGTCCTGCTTGTAGGTGCGATCATCGTCCTGCCCGCGGCCATGCCCGATCTCGATTACGGATACGGCAGCCGGACCCTCGACGGATTCGCATGGCTTGAAACGGCCCATCCGGGAGATGCATCCGCGATACGGTACCTCAGGTCGCTGCCGCCGGGCGACATCCTCGTCGAGGCCGTGGGTGACGACTATACGTACTTCTCACGCATATCGTCTGCGACGGGCATTCCCGCCGTTCTCGGCATGCCGTTTCACGAGCAGATGTGGCGGGGCGACGGCGCGGCAGTAGCGCGGCGGATCGCCGACGTGCAAACCATCTACGAACAACCCGGGGCGACCATGTCCCTCATGCGCACCTATGGCGCAAACCTGCTCTATGTGGGTGAACTGGAGCGTGAGAAGTATTCCGTTCTGATTCCGGTCGATGCGCTCGAACGGGTCTATGACACAGAGGGCGTGCAGATCTATCGGATTCCGGCGGAAACAGCACCTGATTCGCCGGATACATGAGCGGACAGAAAAGAGGCGTGACAAACCTTTATCCGTCCTCCTGTTAAAATAATATGGCTGCATCAATCACTGACTGATGAGTGATGAGGGAGAATACGCTACTCCTGAATGAGGTGAGTTATGGCTAAAGTTTACGTAAAATTTGACGTACCTGATGAGATCCAGAATAAAGCTCTGGAAGCACTCGAGATTGCCAGAGACACGGGCAAAGTAAAGAAAGGGGCAAACGAGGCTACAAAGGCAATTGAGCGCGGCATTGCCCAGCTCGTGCTTATCGGCGCTGACGTGGAGCCGGAAGAGATTGTGATGCACCTTCCGCTGCTCTGCGACGAAAAACAGAGCTCGTATATTTTCATCACCAAGCAGAACGATATCGGCGCCGCAAGCGGCCTCGAAGTCGGTTCCGCCGCGGCGGCTATCGTGAAACCCGGCAAGGCGAAGGAACTCGTCGATGAGATCGTCGGCCAGCTTGCCGAACTGAGGAAGTGAGGTTCCCATGGCAGATGGAACGCCGGCAGAAGTCATCGAGGTCATCGGCAGCACCGGCATGCACGGCGAAGCCATGCAGGTGAAATGCCGCATTCTTGACGGCAACAACAAGGGACGGATCATCACCCGGAACACCGTCGGTCCGATCCGCGAGGGTGATGTCCTGATGCTGCTCGAAACCGAGCGCGAGGCAAAGAAACTCTCGAGAAGGTGAACGATTATGGTCGAAATCTACAAATGCAGCTTCTGCGGAGACCAGATCGAACCCGGCACGGGGAAGATGTTTGTCAAAAAGGACGGCAGCATATTCTATTTCTGTTCGTCCAAGTGCCAGAACAACTTCCGTCTCCGCAGGGTACCCCGCAAGGTGCTCTGGACCGAGGCCGGGAGAAAAGCCCGCGGCAAGGAGTGATCCAGCGATGGATCGCACCTTCCTGATGGTGAAGCCCGACGGTGTCCAGCGGGGGCTTATCGGCGAAATCATTGCCCGTTTTGAGAAAAAAGGCCTGAAAATGGTCGCAGGCAGATTCGAAAGTCTCCCCGAAGAGCGCGTTATGCGGCACTACGCCGAGCACGTGTCAAAGCCGTTCTTCCCCAGCCTCAAGGCCTATATCATGAGCGGCCCCTGCTTTCTCATGGTCTGGGAGGGAAAGGATGTCGTCGCTATCACCCGTACGATGATCGGTGCGACGAGTCCTGCCGAAGCGGCGCCCGGCACCATCCGTGGCGACTTCGGACTCGAGATCGGTATGAACGTGATCCACGGCTCCGACTCGGACGCGACCGCTGAGCGCGAGATCGCGATTCACTTCCGCCCCGGCGAACTGGTGGACTACACCCGCATCGACGAACCGTTCCTGTACGAATAACACCCGCGGCGGGGGGCTTTGAAAAAGCCCTCCAGCTGAGGAAAAACCTTATTTTTCGAATTCCACCGCAAACAATTATGTGGCGGCAGGTGCACAATTGAGTAATGGACGGGGACATCCTCTCCTTTGCACTGCTGAGCCTCTCGTCGCTCCTCATCATCGTCAATCCCCTGGCAGCAACGATGGTGTACGTTACCCTTACGGACGGGATGGAACGTGCCATCAAACACGACGTGGCAAAGGTTTCGTGCCAGGTAGCCGGTGCCATCCTCGTCACCTTCGCAGTTGCGGGAAGCTATATTCTCCAGCTCTTCGGGATCACGCTGGATGCGTTTCAGATTGCAGGCGGAGTGCTCCTGTTCGGTATCGGTATCGAGATGGTGAATGCCAAGACCTCCCGCACAAAAATGACCGCCACGGAAAAGTACGAATCCATTGACGCGGAAAGCGTCTCGGTCATGCCGCTCGCCATCCCGATGATATCGGGTCCGGGATCCATCACCACGGCCGTCGTATTATCGAACCAGGCAGGTCAGAATAATGTGTTTTTAATTGCAATCGTCATCGGCGCTATCGCCGCAAGCATTCTTGTCACATACGTTCTCCTGACACATGCCGACTCCGTGACGAGCAGGATCGGCCAGCGGGAGTTCCGCGTGATCAACCGGGTGATGGGAATACTCCTCATCGCCATCGCAGTACAGTTTGTCATCAACGGCATCTCCACCGCGTTTCCCATGCTTTCCGGGGGGGTATAAGATGTCAGGGGAAAGAACGCGATTTCTATCGGGTGAACTGCTCACCTCACTCAGTCTTATCGTGGGCGGTTGCGTCATTGCATTGCAGATCATCGGAATAAACATCCCGTTTGCAGACGTGATCCTTGTCGTAATGGCGGCACTCGTGGTTGTGGGAGTTGCCATCATGATATGGTACGGCAAGGCGGGCGAATCGTGGTGAGGCCATGTGCCCTCTTCTCTGCAGCGCCCAGATAAAAAGCGTCTGGAACAGCCCTGAAAAAACCCTTTCCTATGCGGAGCGGGCGTTTACCGTGGCTGCGCGAGCCCGTGCCGACCTGATCTGTTTCCCCGAACAGTTCGCAACGGGATGGGATCCGGCAGCCGCAACACATATCGAAGACGAGAATGGTATCATCGTATCGAGGCTCCGTGATCTCGCATGCCGATACGAAATTGCGGTGCTCGGGTCATTCCGGGAAGCTCATGCACCACTCCCGAGGAATACCGCCATCGCAATCGGTCCGGACGGCAGTATTCTCGCACGGTATGCCAAAATCCACCTCTTCTCACCCGGCGGCGAGCATAAAGCGTTCTCGCCGGGCGAGGAGAGTGCGACTTTTTCCGTTGCCGGCATGCGATTCGGCATCGCTATCTGCTATGACCTCCGGTTCCCCGAACTTTTCACCGCCTATTCCCGTGCCGGTGTCGATGCGGTCCTTGTTCCCGCCGCATGGCCCTGCCGGAGAATCGCCCACTGGGAGCTTCTCATCCGTGCCAGAGCACTTGAAAACCAGTTTTTTGTTGCCGGAACCTGCACGACCGGAAAAACACCGGTGGAGCAATACTGCGGCCATTCCATCGCCGCGGGGCCCGACGGGGAGATACTCTCACGCGCAGGGGACGGGATTCTCTGCATGCTTACGGCACTTGATACCGCCGCCATTCGCGAGGCGCGTGCCGCCCTTCCGATACATTCGGACCGCAGGGATGACATTTACATGCGGATGCGGGAAATACGGTAAGCGTGCGGGGAGATCATCACGTGTTAATCGGCGTTTTGAGCGCCGTACTGCTGCTCGCTCCTCTAATCCCGGACCTCGGGGCATCATGGATCGTGCTCGCCATCGCGGGCGTGTTCGTCGGGTCGCTCGCTCCTGATGCCGATGCGGCGGATGCGGCGATCATGAGCGGACTTTCAGGCGGCAGAGGAACGCTGAGGCAGTTTGCCCGCCATACCGTCATCGTCCTCCCCCTGATAGGCTATGTGATCCGGTACGGCATCTATTACCCCCTTTCCGCTCTGCTCTGGATCTGCACGTTCGGTGCCGTCCGGCCGGCACATCGCGGATTTATGCATTCACTGCCAGGTATCACACTGACGACCGCCCTGCTGCTCGCATATGCAGGAGCGGCACTTTCCTTCTTCGAAGTTCAAGCCCTGCCATCCCTGCTGATCTTCGGGTGCGGATTCTTCGCGGGATCGCTTCTGCACCTGCTTGCCGATTCCTGCACCCGGAGCGGAGTCTGCTGGGGATTTCCGGTAAGCGAAATGCGTCTTGCCGGGACGTTCCCGTCCGGACGCAACGACCGGCGCGCAGATATCTTTGCCGGGCTGCTCGGGGGCGGGGCGGTGCTCTTCCTGATCGCCGGCCCTCTCGGCATTCTTGAGCCGGGAGCCGTGCCGGCAGGCGCCATCCTGTACTGCGCCGCCTGCTGGGCGCTGTTCCTGTATGACACGGGGGTTCGCCGGAGAGGATAAGAAGAGACGTCCCTCTCCCCATCCTGTATTAATAGGTCTCGCGGCGAATAATGATCCATGTACCGTCTTGTCTGCATATCCTGCGGAGCAGACTATGCCCCGGACGCAATCCTGTACCGGTGTGTGCGGTGCGGGCACCTTCTCGCCGTCACATACGATCTGGATTCACTTCATATCGATCGGTCCGTCTGGAATGCCCGCCCCCTCACCCTCTGGCGGTACCGGGAGCTCCTGCCCGTGAGCGGCGACCCGGTTACTCTCCAGGAAGGCGGAACCCCGCTCTACCATCTCACCCGTCTCGGGAAGGAGCTCGGACTCCCCCGGCTGTATGCAAAGCACGAGGGAATGAACCCGAGCGGATCCTTCAAGGACCGCGGCATGACCGTGGGCGTGTCGATGGCTCTGCAGCTGGGGATGACGAGCGTCGCCTGTGCAAGCACCGGCAACACATCCGCCAGCCTTGCGGCATATGCAGCAAAAGCGGGGATTCCTGCCGTCGTCCTGCTCCCCGCCGGCAAGGTCGCACTCGGAAAGGTGGCACAGGCACTGATGCACGGAGCGAAGGTGATCGCGATCCGCGATAACTTCGATAAGGCGCTTGAGATGGTCCAGGAGCTCTGCCAGAGCCACGGCCTCTATCTCCTCAACTCCATCAACCCGTTCAGGCTGGAGGGGCAGAAAACCATCGGTCTTGAGGTGATCGACCAGCTCGGCGGTGTGCCGGACAGAATGGTGCTCCCGGTAGGCAACGCGGGCAATATTTCGGCGGTCCACAAGGGGCTCGGCGAGCTCATCGATCTCGGATTCATCGATCGCCTGCCGATGATGACCGGCATTCAGGCAGAAGGATCACGGCCCGTCGTAGATGCAATAGAGCTGGGGCTTCCCGAACTCGTGCCTGCAGCGCACCCAGAGACGATTGCCACCGCTATTCGCATCGGAGCACCGGTCAATGCCGAAAAGGCGCTCACCGCCATCCGTGCAACGGGAGGAACCGCCGCATCGGTCACCGACGATGAGATTCTCGCGATGCAGCGCGATCTTGCCCGGAAAGAAGGCATCGGTGTCGAGCCGGCGTCGGCAGCATCGGTTGCCGGTGTCAGGAAACTTGTCGAATCGGGTATCATCGACCGAGATGAGACGATCGTGTGCGTGGTGACGGGACACCTCCTTAAAGACCCGGAAACGGTGATCAGACAATGCGAACCGCCGATAGAGATCGATGCCGACGCTGCATCGCTGCTCTCTGTCTTGTACTCCTGATCATATGCGGACCGGCCTTTGCGCTCACGGGGTCCTACGTGGTGCTGGAGAACGGAACCGCCTACCGCGCTACGGTTGAGGTTGCAGATGCCGACACCTATACCTTCGTCGAGCAGGGGCTCCTCGGGGAACGTATCCCCATCACCGTTTCAGATGTCCGGGTTTTCAACGAAACCGGCGATGTGGCATTTGATGACGCGGTTTCCTCCATTACCTTTCCGAAGGGCACCTATACCATCACGTATACCGGCCCCGTCAGGGACAGCACCCTCCAGGCCACCTTCGACCGTCCCTATGATATCGAACTGATCATCCCTTCGCCGTTCCATGTGGAAAATCCGCTTCTGGGTATGGTCAGCCCGGGTGCGGAGATTATCGAGGAGAACGGTACCGTAACAGTGCGGTGGGAACAGGTTCGCTCGTTCGAATCAAGGTTCTACGACCCGGGCAGGGAACAGGCGCTCATCATATTCGGCACGTTCTGGATTGCGCTCTGTGCACTTTTTCTCGTGCCCTATCTTCTCATGAACCGTCGCAGCTAAAAAAGAAATTTATTCTTTTGGTTTAAGCCTGATATCGATGCCGTACCGGTCGGCGTTCTTGTCGGCAATGGCCTGTATTTTCGCGATCTCTTCGGTGTTCGGCTGCGGTTTGAAGAGATGGCGGAAGCGCTTCTGGGCTTTGAGGTACTCCTCAACGGGCTTTCGGACGACTTTTTTGGCCTTTACGACCTCTCCGTCGACCATCTCAAAGTTTACCCACAGACCCGTCTGGATCGCTAGCTTCCCCATCTCGATCGTCTTGCTACCTTCAAATCCCCAGCCTGTACTGCAGGGCGCGTGAATCTGAATATAGCACGGGCCGGGAGTGTTGACCGCACGCTCCACCTTCTGCATGAGATCGTTCGGGTAGGCGATAGAGGCCGTGGCGACGTAGGGTGCACCGTGGGCCGCAAGAATCCGGGGGAGATCCTTCTTCGGGCGGCTATTGCCGAGGGAGTGCTTGCCGGCAGGACTTGTCGTCGTGCTTGCGTCGTACGGTGTTGCACCGGACCGCTGGATGCCCGTATTCATATACGCCTCATTGTCATAGCAGATGTACGTGATATCGTGGCCCCTCTCAAAAGCACCGCTGATACAGAGTATCCCGATATCGAATGTCGCCCCATCGCCACAGATGACGACGACCTTTTCATCACGGCCCTGCATTTTGAGTGATGCCTCCACTCCGGACGCAACGGCCGCGGCGTTCTGGAATAGCGAGTGAATCCAGGGTATTTTCCATGCTGTTTCGGGGTACGGGGTCGAGAAGACCTCCATGCACCCCGTCGAGGCAACGACGATCGTGTTCTTCCCCGCGCCTTTCATAATCAGGCGGGCTGCGAGTGCCGGTCCGCAGCCACCGCAGGCACGGTGACCACATTCAAAAAGTTCGAGTGATTTGTCAACCATTCAGATCAGCTCCTCACGAAGGCCGTAGAACATATCCCCTTTTCCCACCGTCGCCAGAGCATTGATGGCGGCGATGTCCTTCTTTCGCACGTCACGTCCGCCAAGGCCGAGAACATAGGAAAAGACATCGATGCCGCTTCCCCACAGGGCGTCTTTCACCTCAGGCCCGACCGATCCCTTCATCGCAGACCCGAGCGAGACGTTCTTCTCCAGCACCGCCACCCGGGAAACCCCCGAGAGCGCCCGGGCGATCTCCGCCCGCGGGAACGGGCGATAGGACCGGATCTTGAGAAGCCCCGCCTTTATGCCGGCATCCCTCATCTCATCTATCGCATCCTTGACCGTGCCGCAGAGGGATCCCATTGCCACGAATGCCATATCCGCATCCTCAAGCCGGTATTCCTCCACCAGCCCGCTGTAATCCCGGCCGACTAATTCCCCGAATTCACGGCCTGCCGTCACCAGAATATCCTTCGCCCGGTCCATCGCCCGGTCGATGTCGTACCTGAACTCCATGTAATAATCCGGCGTTGCGTACATGCCCATCG
>LKUD01000089.1 GCA_001412355.1 Methanoculleus sp. SDB | reverse complement strand
AAGACCGCCGCGACCACCACAAAGGCGATCAGTACGATGGCGGCTTCAAGGCCGGTGAATGCTTCATCTTTGTTCATCAATTTTCGCATTGCAATGCCTCCATAAAGATGAATACCGGATCCCTCCAATATTCATTACGTAGATATGAGCCAGTGATAATATATATAGTTATCTCAATTTTTTATCGCTACTGATTAACAGCGTTGATGTACAATACGAATATTCAAATATGATCTGGCATAAAGATTCCGTATGGAGAAACGGGATCTCCTTGCGGTCGTGGCAGCCATAGGGCTCGTACTGATTGTCGCCCTGATAATAAAACCGGCGTTGCAGGGTGAAGGCGCCGCATTTTTCCCGGGCTCCGGTACGGAAGAGGAATTCATTCCCACACCGAAAGCGACGCCGATCGCCGGGCCACCGACACCGGAGCCTACACCGACACCCCTCTGGGACGGAACGGTTCGCGATGTCAGTTTCGTTAATCCGGCGACCTATCACGTGGAGATGGCAGAACCACAGCCGACAGCAGGCATCCCGGCACAGGTACCCCGGGACAACCTCGATCTCACGACATATGCAACCATCGACGGAAAGTGGAGCGGGACAACCGAAATTATCACCATCCCCTTCCCGTACTGGGAACTGTATTATACGGTTACAGGGATGACCGATCCGGGATATGTCTTCCCGACCATCAACATTCAGGTCATGGACGTGAGCGATCCCAACCGTTTCGTGCGTATCATCAACCCCGGAGTCCTTGATTCGCGGACATGGAGCGAGAACGATCCGCGACCGTGGATCGAAAAATTCTACGAAGGCGAACGGAGCTATTATTTTATTATCACGACCCGCTTCGTTGAGTCCTACAGCATGGAAATCAAGGTTCCGACACGGTACGTTTCCTGAAGGCCGGCTTTTTTCCGCCCCGACTCCTGCGGCCATGACGAGGGTGGGGAGGATCCCCCCGTGCGGAGCACACTATAAATAATGTTACTCCTGTTTGGGCCTGGCGTGGCACCCTATGAAATCCCTGATAATACGGGCAGCGACGGCGGCGGTCTGGCCCGCATCACAGGGGCAGACCTCAACGTAATCGAATCCTGCAACGGACGGTGCCAGTCCGCGAACAAGGTCGCGAAGATCCCATGGGGAAAGACCGAAGGGTTCGGGCGTTCCGAGGCCCGGGGTTGCACAGCAGTCGAGGGCATCCGCATCGATGGAGATGTAGGTCCGGCCGTTCCCGATAATCGTGGCAATCTCACGCACAACCTCACCCATCCCCCGTGCCCGGATCTCATCCGCGGTGTAGAGGTGCAGGTTATGTGCGAATGCATACTCCTCGCGGGTACCGCTCCGTGCACCGACGATAACGATATTCGTCACCCCGCCGTCATACACACGGCGGCAGGAGCATGCATGGTTATCCCGGGTTCCCCCGAATTCAGTGCGAAGATCCAGATGCGCATCGCAGACGACATACCATTCGGGGGCAACTGCACGGACGGCACCCGGTGTAATGCTATGCTCCCCGCCGATCATGACGGGTATCTTTCCATCGTGGCATATATCCCGAACGGCCTGCTCCACCTGTGACGCGACCGCATCGGGAAGCGAAAAGGGTTCGATGTCACCCGCATCACAGACGGGCACATCGGCAAGGTCAAGATCGTAATCGATAAGATACGACTCAAAATTGAGGGATGCCTCCCGTATTGCCGCCGGACCGTCGCGGGTTCCGGAACGGAAAGAGGTGGTGCCGTCGTAGGGGACTCCGAAGAGTACGTACCGGGCGTCACCATAGGAGGCATCGGCATCGGCGAAATGGCGGCGTGAAAAAGAGTGCATAAAAAAAGTATGGGGTGACGCATTAATTTAGATCAAGTTTCTTCCTGCCCATCGATGCGATATACGGCACTTCCATGCCCGCCTCGATGCCGCCGATCGCGTCGTCGGATACTTCCATCTCAAACATATCGAAATCCTTGACGTCCATCAGCTGTACGGTAGTGCCGGAAACGGAGATGACCTGGGCACTCCGCCGCTCGACGATGGGAATATAGGCTTTGGCCGATACGGGATTGACGACCGAGCGCTTCATGCCGTCAAAAATACCGACAACATCCATTCGGGACTTCGCGGCACCATGCTTGCCCGGTTTTGAAACCGAGATCGAGAGAATTTTACACGGTTCATCATCGATAACCACATATCTGCCTTCTTTCAGCTTGCCCACTTCGGTCTGTTCTTTCATAATAATCAGTCTCTCATATCATATCTCAATGAACTTAAATAAATTCAACCCAAAGGGATGTATGGCAGAGTGGATCTGATGGATTTTCTTCGTTCCTGTGAGGAGATCGCCCGTCTGGTTGAAGACGGTATTGCGGGAATGGCAGGTACGCCCGCATCCGGCACGTACGTTAAAATGGGAGCGGACGGAACCCCCACGAAGCGGATCGATCAGGTCGCTGAGGATATTGTCGTGTCCTATCTCCGGGACCACCCCCTCTGCGGAACCCTTGTCAGTGAAGAGTGCGGCACTATCCCGCTCGGGGACGGGAGCGGCACGCTGTTTCTGGATCCCATCGACGGTACCTACAATGCCGTTGCCGGAATTCCTTTTTACGCACTCTCCATTGCCTACGCAGAAGAGGGAACCGTCACCCGCGGGTTTGTCCGCGATCTCGGTCACAGGGAGACGTTTTATGCGGAGAAGGGGCACGGTGCATATCTCAACGGACAAACGGTGCGGGTATCTCGGACGAAGCTCCTGGAGGAGAGTGCCATCAGCGTCTACGGGAGAAAGTTTAACCCGGGCACCGTCCTGAAACTGGGGCAGAAAATACGCAGGTGGCGCCTTTTCGGCGCTTCGGCACTCGAATTGTGTTACGTGGCATGTGGAAGGCTTGACGGGTTTATCGATCTGCGGGACACCCTGCGGATTACTGATGCTGCGGCGGGAATGCTGCTGTGCGAAGAAGCGGGCGGGCTTGTCAGCGATCTGAACGGCGGGGTTATCACCTTCCCCAACGAAGTGACCGTGGGCAAGTGCCTCGTTGCCACCAACGCCGTCATCCACCAGAAGGTAATCGAGTACCTGCGGTAGGGGAAACTCATGAAAGTCGTCCTTATCTCACGGCTTGATGACGAAAAGGTTCTTCATTATACGTCGTCGCTTGCACGGGATCTCGGGAGCCTCGGCTTCGATGTGGCGTTCGAAGCAGGAACGGCCGCCTCGATCGGCACGCAGGGCATGGATTTTGCTGATATTCGTGCCGATATCGCCGTTGTCATCGGAGGAGACGGATCCGTTCTCCTCACCGTCCAGCAGATGAAGCGGCAGATTCCCATAATCGGTATCAACTGGGGCGAGGTCGGCTTTCTTACCGACCTCGAACCCTCCGAAGCGCTCACGTTCTTCAGGCATATCAGGGACAGTGGATACCAGGTTGAAAAGCGGATGAGAATCGCGCTCTTCCTTGACGGCACGCATTTCGGAGATGCACTGAATGAAGCGGTGATTGTCACGACGCGGCCCGCGAAGATGCTCAGGTTTACGGTGCTGATCGACGGGATTGAGGTGGAGCGGTTCAGATCCGACGGATTACTCGTCAGCACGCCGACGGGTTCAACGGCCTACGCGATGAGCGCGGGCGGACCGATCGTGGATCCCCGCATCGAGGGATTTCTGCTCGTGCCGCTCGCACCGTACCTCCTCTCCTCGCGGCCGCACCTGATCAACTATGACAGGAAATTCGAGATCAGGCTGGAGAGCACGAAACCCGCTCAGCTTGTCCTTGACGGACAGCAGAACTGTGAGCTCGCCACGGGATCCGTTCTTCGCATCGAGAAATCCACGGAAGCGGCCCTCTTTATCGATGTGGGCAAGAATTTTTTTACAAAGGTCGACAGCAAACTCCGCAGACTGTAATCACCTCTATATTTATCCGTGATCATGCAGAGCAGTGATATGCCGGAGGTTGTCGTGCGGGACAGTTCCCTTCACGACCCTCCCCTGTCAGGAGGACTGTATATGCAGGATGAAATGAGAAAAAAACCGAATTATGCTGAAATCTCCGAGGTATTCACGACATACCTGGGACTGGACGGGTCCCCTGTCGCCATCAAGCTCGCAAAGTCCCGCGAGGCGATACCCGACGGTATTTTAGAGATTTCCGAGAGTGCCCGGCACTGCCAGATGGCAACCATGGCACGGAAGGAAGGCAGGATTTTTTACGCGACATCAAAACAGCACCAGTGCATGGGCGGGGGATGGGCTCTCGGTCTGAAAACGCTCAGTCCGTCTCTTCAGTCAGGAGAATTCTATTACAAGCTGGGAAAATTCGAGAGCTGGGCAGCATGCATGCGCACCATCGGAAACATCCCGCATGTCCACGCACCGGGCAGCCTGGACGGAACAACATGGGCAACGGTCTATGCACCGCTTGAAAAAACACCGTTCGATCCGCATGTCGTACTCATTATCACGCAGCCCCGCGCAATGCTGAAGCTGGCGCAGGCGATCCTCTATAAGATGGGAGGACGGATACACTCCTCGATGTCGGGCATTCAGTCCGTCTGCGCCGATACCGTCGCCCTGCCGTATATGACGGGGGCGGTCAACTTCTCGATGGGGTGCGACGGTTCCCGCAAGTTCTCGGGAATAGCCGACGATGAGATGGTCATGGGCATACCCGGCGAACTGCTCCCCGAGATTGCCGAGGCAATAAAAATCGTAACCGGCGCACCGGGTTCCGTATAATTCCGAATCTATCCTTTTTCCCATTCCTCGAGCACCATGCGGCAGACACGGGGAACGACCGCCCTGACTTCGGGATCCAGCGTATCGCCGAACGTGTCAATCACCCCTCCCTCAACCGCGATGATGATCACCTCGGTTGTATACCCGATCTCTTTCGCCACGGCAAGCGCCTCCACGACGCCGATGTCATGCAGCGACATCGGGAAAAAACGTGAGTCGGGAGGCTCCCGAAATATCCGGACATCGCCTTTCCTGCCGTATCCCGTCATTGCATCGATGATGATGACGCGATCGTAGTCTTCTATAAGAGGAAGAAGGCCGAGCCCGCCGAGCCCTCCCTCTACGGCGTCGAGATCGGGGTGATCCGCAAGGAGGCAGTCCAGCACGGCAGGGCCGACGCCGTCGTTTCCCATCAGGGGATTTCCGCATGCGATAATTCTTGTTTTCTTATCCGCCATTCGTACGCTCCCGGATATTTTAGCCCGGCACTCGAGCCGTCAGACCGCGACCGGATTCTTTCTCTGGAATTGGTGGTAATGCGGCAAGAACATAGTGGTCGGGCAACGAACATCCCAAACCCCGGCAGGAATGTATAGAAGGCTTATCAGTACCGCCGTTCAATCTCTTGTCAGGTGGCTGTGATGCAGATATCGATGAAACTCGAAATGAAGGATGCACCCGGACAGCTCGTGGCTGCACTGACGCCGATCTCAGACGTGGGCGGCAATATCATCGCCGTCATACACCAGCATGATCCGAAGCATCTTTCGGACACCATCGATGTGCAGATCATGCTTGAACTGCCGGAAAAAAACCTTGACAAACTCATCGGACTAATCCGTTCCAAGGGCGTAAATATCCTCCGAATCGGAGAAGAGCGCCTGCTTATCCGCCATTCCGTCATCCTCATCGGACATCTCATGCACACGGATCTCACCGACACGGTCGACAGGATTGATTCGACCGGCTTTGCGGAAGTGGCCGAACTGCATATGGTCATGCCTGCCATCAGCGAGCCTTCGTCGGCAAAAATCACGATAAAATCAGCCAGCGGGAGAGATATGGAGCGGGCCCTCGACATCCTTCGGGACGTGGCCGGGCAGAAGCAGCTTCTTATCATAGAGACCATGGAGGATCACCTATGAAAATCGCCCTCATCGGATTCGGATCTGTTGGAAAGGGCATCGCCGAAGCCATCGCGAAGAAAAACCTCGGTCTGAGCATCAGCGGTGTTGCCGACTCACAAAGCGGGATTGTTGAACCTGCAGGCATTGATGTGCGGGCGCTCCTTGAAAGGAAGCGTGAAACCGGCAGGTGCGGAGAAGAGGGCATCTCGGCAATGGATATCATCACCACCGCGGACTACGACCTGCTCATAGAGGTGACACCGACCGATGCCCGCACGGGGGAACCGGCACTGGGGCATATCACGGCGGCACTCCGGCGGGGAAAGCACGTGGTCACCTCCAACAAGGGGCCAATCGCGTGTGCATACCATACCCTCAGGACGCTTGCCAGTGAACACGACGTCCAGCTCAGGTATGAAGCGACGGTATGCGGGGCGATACCCATCATGCATGCCCTCGAAAACGGCCTCGCCGGAAACGATATCCGGGGCATCTCCGGCGTTCTCAACGGCACCTGCAATTACATCCTTACCCGGATGGCCGACGAACGCCTCACCTACCAGCAGGCACTCCTCGAAGCCCGCGAACTGGGCTATGCCGAGGCGGATCCGACCTACGACGTGAAGGGAATTGATGCTGCCATCAAGCTCGTCATCCTCGCAAATACCGTCTGGGGCCTCTCCACGACACTTGACGACGTGGACATTACCGGCATCGACGCCATCACATCGGATGCGCTTGAACTTGCCGAAGGGCAGGACTGCACGATTCGTCTTATCGGAGAGATCGTTCCTGAAAAAGATATCCTCCGGGTGGCCCCCCGGATCATCCCCAAGAGCCATCCCCTTGTCGTCTCCGATACCTTAAACGCCGTCATGATCGACACCGACATGGCGGGAAAAGTCACACTCATCGGAAAAGGCGCCGGTTCTTCTGAAACGGCGAGTGCTATCATCTCAGATGTGCTGTTCATCCGGGATCACCATGTCAAGCGTGCTTGAAAGGAGACGGGAGTTCCTGAAACTAATGCGTCAGCTGACGCTCGATAAAGGCCACTTCACTGTCAATGATATTGCCGATCTCGCCGGTCTGCCGCGCAGCACGGTCCAGGACTGGATTAACCGCCTCATCGAGGAACGATGCCTTGTCCAGAAGGAGGAAAAACGCGGGCGGACTCCCGCACGGTACATGGCATCAAGTGCGATGCTCTCCACGGCATGCAGGCGGATATTCACGACTGTCGATGGCGATATGGTAGCGATTTATCACGAATGCCGGAGCGGCGGATGTGCGGCATTCTGCGCTTTCCACCACCGGCAGGCAGGCGGCGTTCTTGCTGACGTATCGAGGGACGGGATGCTCCTGCACGAATATGCGACCATCGGCAAGAAGGACGCAAATATTGGCCAGTACCCCTCTGCCGCCGTCGGAGTCATCGGAGTCCGGAAGGATGACGGGTATATCGTCCAGCGGATCCGATGCACCGGCGGGCCCGCCTATTCTCTCACCGATATGATGGCGATGGCCGAAGGTGTCGTCCACATCTCCGTGCAGAAAACAGGGCAGGTCGTGGAGGGCGATGTGGTCACCCGGGCGCTGACGCATGTCATCGTGGGCATTGACGATACGGACTCGCCCGAAGGAGGTGCGACCTTCGCCCTTGCTCTCGGCCTGCTCCAGTTCCTCGGAAAAATGGAGGGCCTCATCCCCATCGGCCACCGTGTTGTCATGCTCGATCCCTCCTGCCCCTACCGGACGGCCGGCAATTCGTGCAGTTATATCGAACTCGCGGCCGAACCCGGCCTGCTCCCCCATATCAGGGAGACGGCAGTCCGCTTTATGGCAGATGAATCGCTTTCCCCCGAATGGGGCATCGCGATCAGGCAGGGTTTCACCATTCCCCCGGTGCTCAGGGCATTCGGGGTGAAAGCGAGAAAGTCCTCTGTTTCCCGGGAGGAGGCGCAGGCTGCCGCACAGGCATCAGGAGTCGATCTCGAAGGAAAGCGGGGGATTATCGGTGCTCTTGCGGCGGTCGGACTCAGGGGCCTTCCGCACGATGTGCTCCTTGATCCCGCACGGGATCCGGAGACGGCCCCGCGGTGAAGGGGATCATGAAAAGATAATGAAAAGAAGATTTCCGGCTTTTTATTCCCGGAGTGAAACATGGGTGGTCATCGATTCCGCCTCAAAGTACTGACGGCAGAACTCTGCCATGACTCCCGGGGCATATTCCTTGCAGCTGAATATGTCAAGATATGCTGCATTGGTCTCGTTCGCGAAATGTCCCGATACGAGGGACGTTTCGATCAGCTGAGTCATCGAGTACCCGGCGACACGCTCGTTCGGCCCGAAGTGAATGATCTGCGGTTCGCCGAAGCGCTTCATGTCGATAAGATCACAGAGTTCAACGATGAACCTCCGGATCTTTTCCGGATTCCTGATGGTCTCGGGATTACAGTTCTTCAGGTCGACGCTGGTGTAGAGACCCCACGCGTCCGATTCCTTGAATCGTGCAATGATGTCGTCATCTGTTACGGGCAAGGGTATACCTTCCAGCTTGTGTGAGGGAAGATCTATCATTGAAAATACAAGGAATAATTGAGGATTTAAAGTTTTGCATGGTGATACACCCTTTAATTACGAAAAAGAAGGTAAATTTTAAGCCAATTTTAATTTTAATGACATTTCAGGAATTTTTTTAGAGAAACAGGGCAGATCATTAAGTTTTAGAAAAAGACGCCCAATACAGCCGAATTGACTGCCAATTTGAAATAAAACCGAAAAAACAAGCCTAAAATGGTTTTGCGCGGTAAAAAATTGCCCCTTTTTAATATCAAGTGGATATTCCAGCCAGATCATCAAACGGCACGGAATAACCGTATTAAAAAAGCGCACCAGAGCGGCCTGTTCGGCTGAGCAGGGGCACGTGATTTCACCCCCGCCGCATCAGGAGGGGGCGGGGAGAGGGATTCTAATACTACCAGTTGCAAGTATTTACCAAAACGCCGGTATCCGGGTGTGGAGGGGTGAAAGGGATGATTCCATGGCAGACAGCATTTTCACTGGTACCGGGGATTATTCTGTTCCTGTATGGAATCGAGCATTTCAGCGAAGAAATCCTTGCCGTCGCCAAAGGCAAATTCAACAGAGTGCTTGCAACCCTCACCGCGACACCCCTGAAAGCAGCCGGGCTCGGAGCGCTCGTCACCGCGATCATCCAGTCCAGCGCCGCGACGACCGTGATTACCATGGGACTCGTGAACGGAGGCGTCATCTCCTTTGTCCAGAGCCTCGGAATCATCATTGGCTCCAATGTCGGCACGACAATAACCGCCCAGCTCGTTGCGTTCAGGCTGACATCAATCGGACCTGTCTTCATCCTGCTCGGGTTCATCATCGGACTCGTCGGAAAACAGTACAAATTCCTCGGAAAACCGACATTCTATTTTGGACTCGTGTTTTTCAGCCTGTCCCTTCTCTCGGGCGCACTCGCACCCTTCCAGAACGATCCCGAGATAATCGGATTGCTCTCCCGGTTCTCATCGGTTCCCCTTGCTCTTCTGGCCGGATATCTCTTCACGGTTCTCGTCCAGTCGAGTTCGGTGACGTCAGGCATCGTCGTCGTACTGGCGCAGGGAGGGTTTATAACCCTCCCCCATGCCATTCTGCTGATATTCGGGGCCAATATCGGATCGACCGCCACACCGATACTCGCCTCAACGACGATGGGCCTGTACGCCCGCCGCTCCGCCGTCGCCCACCTCCTTTTCAATTTCGGCGGGGTGCTTCTCATCATGCCGTTCTTCTCCCAGTTCCAGTCACTGGTACTGCTCGTCGGCGGTACCGATGCACAGCATGTGGCAAATGCGCATCTTTTCTTCAACCTCATCACCGCCATCCTGTTTCTGCTCTTTGTCCGGCAGTTTGAGCATGTCGTCGAACGGGTGGTGCCCGGAAAGGAGCGTGAAGTCCTTTTAAAAACCAAATATCTGACCGGAGACCTCCCCGAAGACAATACCGAGAGCTTCGACCTGATCGAGAAGGAGATCCAGCGCTTCTTCGATATAACACGGGAACTCTTCAGCGATTCGGTGCGCCTCCTTGATCGCGACTCACGGGACGTCCGGCAAAAGATTGCAAAATTAAAGGCACTCTCCGTATATCTCGACGACGAGATCGAACGTGCCCTGCAAAAGATGTCCCGGCGGCACCTCACCGAGCGGGATGCAAAGAAGACCGTGATTTTTATCAGGATGTCAAACCTGATCGTCCGTCTCGGCGACTGGGCATACGACTTTGCAGAGACATCCGGGCGGATAACCCCCGGTGATTCCTCGGTGCTGCCTGATCTCAAAGAGGATGTGAGGAAGACCTACCGCATTTTCGACAGGAATATGGAGGTCCTGCGTGTGCCGTTTCCGGGAATGCTGCCGGAAACCCGGGAGGACATCAAGCAGAATGATATCCTGCTCCGGGAAAACCTCAATGCAAATTACTTACGACAGCTCGGAATTATCACCCGGGAGGACGAGGTTGCCGACAGCATCGTCATCGAACTCCTCTCCATCATCGAAAACGCAAACGGCCTGGTACACGTCATGCGGAAACTTGCCGAGATGTATGCGGCCCTGCATCTCGACGGGCACGCCCGGGACAGCGTCGCGATTGAAAACGGGGCTTCAGGCGCCTGATTCGCACTCCCCGGTCTCCGCCATGAGAATTTCATAGGCCGAGACGCCGAGAGCCGTGAAGAGGGGGCCGAGAACGAACCCGATTATCCCGAGGAGCGCGAGCCCCCCGAAAACCCCTATCATCATGAGCACCGGGTTGATGGCCGTTCTCCGGCCCATGAGGCGGGGGCGGACGAAGAAATCCGCGGAGAGCGAGATCACCGGATATGCGACGATGACGAGGAACAGGACCGCATTCGTATCCCCGATGGAGAGTGCATACAGTGCGAGGAGGCCGAGGAGGATCTGGGGGCCGAATACGGGGATGAGCTGCAGCAGTGCCGCGAGAAGCGAGAAGAGGATGATGTTGCCGTACCCGAGCAGGTAAAAGACGGGCAGGGAAACGAGGAAGGTATAGACGGAGACTTCAAATGAGACGATATAGACGGAATAAAGGGTATCGCCGGTAATATGCGTCAGTTTTCTGACCGCAGCGTATGTCCTCTCCGGCAGCTTCCGAAGGATGCGGCCGAGCAGGTACTCCCCCTTCAGGATAAAGAGGTAGAAACTGCAGAAGAAGATGATTACCTGCACAAGGAGAAACGGCAGGGCGAGAGCGAGGCCGGAGAGATATTCCGCGACAAAGGTGACGAGGGAGGTCAGGGCACGTGCGATTTCATCCGCAAAGCGCGACACGAAGGGGCTGTCCTGCAGAAGATCCCGGATCGCGAAGATGAAGCCGGTGATAATGCTCAGGAGCATCTCCGCATTTTCGTACAGGAGGAAGAGCACGGCGGATGCCATCACGACAAGCAGCAGAAACATCCCCGTTGTCGTTATCGCGGCGGAGGCACTCTCACGCATGTGACGGGACAGGCGGTGGTGAAAGGGGAGGCAGACGACGGCGACCGAAAGGCTCAGGATAAGGACACTCATCAGGGGCCAGAGAATGATGGTGATGGCCAGAAAAATCAGGCCGAGGATAGCGGGTGTCAGCAGATCATGGCGGGTCGGATCCGTTCGCATGAACAGGAATATCGGGCACAGTATGATAAATATGGCGACTTGTTTTCCGAAGAACAGAAAAAACGGTATTCCGGGTTGATTAATACAGGACAGATAAACCCGGCTGCACTCAGTACCCGATGCGCGTTCGTTTGCCGATGATGCACGGACCGCCCCGGCATCCCCCGATCGGGTGCTTCGGACGGCCGAGAGAACACATGCACCGGGCCATGAGGGATGCTCCCCGCGCCAGCCCGTCTTCCACAAAAATGATATTGGCGGAGGGATTGTCAAAGAGATTGCGTTCCCTGATGCCATGGAAGATGTATTCGGGTTTCCTGCCCGACAACGCAGCCCGTCCCGAGAAACCGATGGCAGTGTGCGCTGTGACCAGCCGCTCGTCGACGGCCGTGTCAATAATTCCGAGCGCTATCCGGGTGCAGACGCGGTCAACAACCTCGGCAAGCCGTGCGGGCCCATGGCTTTCGAAAATCTCGGCGCCAATCATTCTGATTTTTTCACGGTCGCTGAAATCGGTGCCGCAGTCGCATCCAATCACCACGATGCCCTGTTCGGCGGCGGTTTTCGAATCCACCGGAACCCCGCCGAATGTGGTTCTGGACTCAGGTACGACTCCGATAGTGAGAAGGCTCATGATACGGTCTGTATATTCCCTGACCGACGCCTTTTCCCCTCCCGTAAGCACCGGCGGCGTGTGCGCATCGCCAAAGAGATCGCGGGCGGTCCCTTTTTCGTTGTCCACGGCCGGTGATCCGCGGGCGAGCGCATCTGCCACTGCACCGCCGAGTCCGCAGATGCTTCCGATCGTCCGTGCAAACGGTGTGTCCGCATCAGGCGGCACCTCCTCCGTGATACATCCGTCCACCGTGGTTCCGAAATCAAGCGCCATGCAGGGATTGCGGAAATCAATTTCGGTTGCGAGTGCCCCGTCCTTGATGCCCGCCATCGCGAGAACACCCTCCATTTCGTTGGCGACGATCCGGTCCTCGGCCGTGAGTGCCGAGGGCGGGATAACGCCTGCAACGGTTTCCCTCAGCGTCACCTTGTCCATGAGACTGAACGCCTGCAGTTTTTTAGGGAGGTATTGCTTTGAAAGCGGTGGTGTCAGTTTTTTCGGAGACGCACCGGCCCGGATGCAGCCGTCGGCAATCGCACCGATAAAGCCCGCAACCTGCTGCGGCGTATGCCACGCGGCATTCATCCCGGTACTTCGGACGATATAGTCAAGATCCTCGTTGATACGCAGTCCCGCCTCCTCATGGCACTGTTTCAGGACGGCACTGGCGAGTTCGGCGACGCTTTCACGGGAGACGGGATGGCCGACCAGAGATGTGGCGATGACCTCCTCACCCTCCTTCGGGAGACGGGCATCGCGTGTGTTGAAGACCGTCTTGTTGATGATATATGTGGTGCCGGTTTCGAGGTCTGTGCCGGTGAGCACGCACTTCGTCGTCGTATTGCCCATTTCCACCGATGCCACGATAAAATACGGCTTGATACGGTATTCCGGAATTGAAAGGCCTGCACCCTGGGAGATAACGGGTACCGGTGTGCTCTCGACGATGCACGGGTGCTGGTGCGTCAGCGACTCGAGGATATGCGACATATACTCCCGTACAGGTATGAAATAATATTTTTTTCGAATTTTTTTTACCCGGCAAAATCCGGTTTCTCCGGATGGTGCGGAGACGCCGTTATTGCATTCGGGGCGGATGGCCGCCACCGGCCGCTTGAACGGGAGGAAAACGCAGGATTTCCCGGCTACCGGACACACGGTTCTTCCACCTGCGATCGCCAGATCCTTTATTACCGTAAATCGTTATCTAATGCTTATTACAGGATGTTTTCACGGGGGATTGTGGTACATGACAAAGAAGGACGGGGACTATGTGCGCGGCAGGGTTTCCTGCACGATACTCGAACGATCAAAGATGTCGCTCTTAAATCCGGCCCTGATCGCGGAAAAGGTCGAGGAACGGACGATCGATGAGATTGCCAAACCGATACTCAGGACCACCCTTGAGACGGGGATCGAGACCGTTTGGGACCGGTTCGAGATGCAGCAGCCTCCCTGCTCTTACTGCGCCGGCGGGGTTTCCTGCAGCCGCTGTGCCATGGGACCGTGCCGGATTATCCCGGATCATCACCGCCTGCGGGGTGTCTGCGGAGCGGACGCCGACCTCATTGTGGCACGGAACCTGCTTGACACGCTCGCAACCGGGGCTGCCTCCCATTCGGACCATGGCCGCGAGATTGTGGAGACGATGTACAAAACGTCCGAAGGGACGGCGCAGGGGTATACGATAACAGATCCCGAAAAACTAAGACGTATTGCCCTTGAACTCGGAGTACTCGTGGGAGACCGCGGGGATCTGGAGATAGCGCACGATGTCTCCCTTGCCCTTCTCGAGGAATTCGGAACGATCAAGAACTCCATCCGGTTCTCAGAGAGGGCTCCGCAAAAGACGCGGGAGATATGGGAAAGTGCGGGAATCACACCCCGGAGTGTGGATCGCGAAGTTGTGGAGGCGATGCACCGGATTCATATGGGTGTCGGCGCGGACTACGTGAATGTGCTTCTGCACGGTCTGAGAACCGCCCTGAGTGACGGGTGGGGCGGATCCCTTATGGCAACCGAAGTCTCGGACATTCTCTTCGGAACACCGGAGATCAACACCTCGTCGATCAACCTGGGTGTCCTGAAGGAAGACCATGTCAATATCGCGCTCCACGGCCATAACCCGGTCCTCTCGGAGATGATCGTGCGTGCGGCAGAGGACGCGGACCTGCTCGCACTGGCGACGAAAAATGGCGCGAAGGGGATCAACCTTGTGGGACTCTGCTGCACGGGCAACGAACTGCTGATGCGCAAGGGCATTCCCCAGGCAGGCAATCACTTCAACCAGGAGCTTGTCATCGCCACCGGGGCGCTTGATTTGATGATCGTCGACTACCAGTGCATCTTCCCCTCCCTGCCGCGAACGGCAAGCTGCTACCATACGCATATCGTCTCTACGAGCCCGAAATCCAAAGTGCCGGGGTCGCTGCACTACCCGTTCCATCCCGAATCCGCCATGGATACGGCACGGGCGATCATCCGCCTCGCTGTCGAGAATTATCCGAACCGGCTCGCCGAGCGAGTGCATATCCCCGGCGAACCCATGAAGGCCGTCACGGGTTTTTCCGTCGAGGCAATACAGAAAGCACTGGGCGGCACATTCGCACCGCTAATCGAGGCGATAGCAGACGAAAAAATACTTGGCGCGGTTGGGGTTGTCGGATGCAACAATCCCAAGGTAAAGCATGACTTCGGGCACGTAACCCTCACAAAAGAGCTCATCAAGCGTGACATTCTCGTCGTGGAGACGGGATGCGCTGCAATTGCATCGGGGAAGGCCGGACTCCTCCTGCCCGGGGCAGCGGATCTCGCGGGTCCCGGCCTCGCGTCGGTCTGCAGGGCGCTGGGTATCCCGCCGGTGCTCCATATGGGGTCCTGTGTCGACTGCTCCCGTATTCTCGTGCTTGCGGCAGCGCTCGCCAACGAACTTAACGTCGGGATCGATCAGCTGCCGCTGGGCGGCGCCGCTCCCGAATGGTATTCGCAGAAGGCAGTTTCGATCGGGTCGTATTTTGTCGCATCCGGGGTGTATACGGTACTCGGCGTCATGCCGAAGATAACGGGAAGTGAAAACGTGACCGGCCTGTTGACAAACGGCCTCACCGGCGTGGTGAATGCTTCGTTTGCCGTCCAACCGGACCCGCTGCTGGCAGCAGACCTGCTCGAATCGCATATCAGGCGCAAGCGGCAGGACCTGGGGATCTGATAATGCAGTCCCCGGCCGAACGAAGAAAAAAAATCCTGTCGGCCGCTGATGCCTTCCGGGAGCGGCAGGTCGAAGACGCCGGCGGACTGCGGATTGTCATCACCGGAAAGGGCGGTGTCGGCAAAACGACGCTCACCGCTCTTCTCGCACATATGCATGCCCGCGACGGCCGGCACGTCCTTGCCGTCGATGAAGATCCCCAGCAGAATCTTGCATATTCCCTCGGATATCCACGGGACCAGGCGAAAAAGCTGGTCCCCCTTGCTGAGAACGTAGCATATATCGAGGAGAAGACGGGGGCACGTCCCGGGGTTGGATGGGGGCAGATGCTCACCCTCAATCCGAATGTCTCCGATGTCGTGGATCGTTTCGGCGTCCCAATCACCGACCGGGTCTCCGTGCTTGTCATGGGCAGCGTGATACAGGCTGCGACGGGCTGTCTTTGCCCGGAAAACGCCCTCCTCGAAAGTGTCATCCGCTCTGTCAGGCTTCGTCGCGGGGAGGTAATCCTGCTCGATACGCAGGCAGGGGTCGAACATTTCGGCCGGGCACTTGCAGAAGGATTCGGACAGACGATCGTGGTGGCCGAACCCGGATTTAATGCGATGCAGGTTGCTCTTCACGCCGCATTTCTCGCACGCCAGCTCGGCATTCCCGTCATTCACCTCGTCGTCAATAAGGTGCGGTCCGGAGCCGACCGGAAGAAAGTCGGGGAGATGCTGGCCGACGACAGTCCGTTCTCGTCGGTGATCTACCTGCCGTTTGCCGAACAGGTGCTCGAAACCGAACCCGACGTAACCCGCCTGCTCGCCGGGAGTTCGCCGTTCATGGACGGTGTCCGCGAGCTGTATGCCCGTATACGGCAGTGCGGGCTCCCGACAGATCAGAACAGATAAAAACCGGATGACCGAATTCCGGACGGCGTAGCGCCGTCGCATCACGGAAAAATGCGAGGGGAGCGATTCGAACGCTCGAACTCCTGCGAGAATGGACCCTAAATCCATCGCCTTTGACCTGGCTCGGCAACCCTCGCGCTGAAATACGGGTATACAGTCTGGTGTCCGTATGTATTAAGCGCACGCATTGCACGGCGGAGGGACGAACAGGCTCCCTCCGCTCAGGAATTCCCGGCGGTCTCCCCTTCCCCGTCCCCGCTCCGTGCCTGCTTCAGCTCATCGATGAGAATTCCGTACCCTGAGACGACCAGTGCGATAAACAGCGGACCGAGAACGAATCCTACGATGCCCATGACGGCAAGCCCGCCGAAGAATCCGATCCACATGAGGACCGGGGATATCGAGGCGCGTTTTCCCATCATCATCGGACGGAGATAGATATCGGGGAAGGCACAGACAACCGGGTAGCCGATAAACGCAACATACGCCGCACTCTGGTAATCGCCCATGGAGACCGAATAGATTGCGATAAACAGCATGAGGAAGGAGGGGCCGATGATCGGGATAAGCTGAAAGATCGCCGCCATCAGCGAATAAAAGATCACGTGCCCGAATCCCAGGAAATAAAAGAACGGAATGGCGAGAATGAAGGTCAGCACCGATGTCGCGATATGGACCACGTATATTGCATAGAGCGTATTGACGACGATCTCCGTCATCCGCAAGATAGAATCCCTGATACGGTCAGGAAGATGATCCATGACCTGGCTCCGGATATCGTCTCCCTTGAGAATTGCGATATACAGGGTCAGGAAGAAGATGATCAGCTGGATGATCAGAAATGGAATCCCCCTGATGATGCCGGAGAGGTAATCGCTGAAATTTCCGATCTGGTCCCTGAGCCATTCGGCCATCTGCTCCCTCGGGATATCAACGGGGATTTCTATGAAATCGATCTGAAACGACCTGACCGATGTAATGATGCTTCCTACGATATGTGACAGATAATCACTGTTCTGGTAGATGATCGTGAACATATAGGCGAGTGAGCCGAAAAGAAACACCCCGATAAGGATCGTTGATAATGCCGCGGAGAGGGAAGAAGGAAGCCGTGTGCAGAGCAGGCGATGAAAGGGCAGCATGACAACCGCTATCGACATGGCGAGGATTATGACGCTTAAAAGCGGCCAGAATGCCAGTATGGTCGCGACAATGATGGACCCGATCAGGACAATCGTCAGCACATCGATCCGGGTCAGCTCAACGGACATGGGTAACCTGTACCACATTCGCCGGATTCGTCATAAAACCTCGGTCAGCGCGCCTGTTGATATCCGGCGGGCTGAAGCACCGCCCGGTTCGGCCGGACCGCCACGCTCCGCGCGACATTAAATTACATTTACTTATAAGATTTTTTAGTACTATTTCGTGTACATTCCCCCGTCCCCCGGAGAAGAGGTGCGGCAGGGCTCGACGGATCCGGGGATCGGGGCCTCCCATCCCGAACCGGAAGGACCGGACAGTCGCTCCCGAAATTCATCGCCACTCGGAGAGGAATGAATAATTATGTCGCTATTCGTAAATTCACGTCCATTAATTCGTTTTATTTATACAGGATGCCCGGAAAGTTCCGCAGGCCCGTCTGAAACAGTCCGGAAAAGCATGGAAATAGTGACAAAACGGATAAGAATGTCGTAATGAAAACCTTTATGCAATAGATTCACCCGTAGTTCATTTACCTTGGAGACGCGCAATGCTTATTGAGATAGCACGCATTTTTGCCGCCGCTGCCATCGCCGGAATCCTTTTCGTGACGGTGGATCTCATATTCAGGTTGCCGGAGAAGGGGGGAGTGAGCGGGGCGACGAGCATCGGCACCGCGATCGAGAAAGGGGGCGGTGCGCTGCATGGCGGTTATATGATGGGCAATATCGTCTGTTCACCCGATGCATCCGCGGGAACGCTCCTTGCCGCGTGCGGCGTCTCAATTGCCGGAATTCCCGGAGGCCTCGCGGCTGCCGTGCTTGTATTCATCGGCAACCGTATATGCCACGATCCGGGCTATGCGGGTACGAGCGGTGCTGTTCTTGCGACATGTGTGGTTTATGGCGCATCGTTTGCGGGATTTGCGCCGCAGGACTTTATTGCCGGCATGGTGCTTGCCATTCTCTCGGTACAGGGAATATCCCATGCCCGTTCAAGCGCCTTCCTTGACAGGTTGTGGGGGTGGCGGACCTGATGGAAGGGCAGCTGCCGCTTGCCGTGTGCGCCATCGTGGGATTATTCGCCGCGGCCCGGATCCTACTGGAGCCGGACACGCTCCGGAAACTCCCGTACCTCAATGTGGTCGGTTTTGCCGTGGCGGGCTCCATTGCCCTTCTCATTCCGCATCCCCTTGCCATCCTTGCCGCTTCGGCATACTTTGTCGGATCAACCCTTGAATCCAATGCGATCGCCAGCACAATTGCAGGAGGGAAGAAACCGGGTGATTGACATCTTCGCCGCAATTTTCGGTGCTATCGCACTCATCGGCGCAGCAGGAGCAGCTATTGAGCGGGATCCCTTTGCGAAGATGATCGCCGTCGGTGTTATTGCGGGCGGTGTCGTCCCCTTCATTGCCGATCGTGGCTATCTCGATGTTGCAACCGCTGTCGCACTTATCGTGCCGGTAACCACGATTTTCATCCTGCTTGTCTGCAGGAGGGAGGAGCCATGAACGCGGAGTTCATCCTCGGCATCGCCTTGCTTGCGATTGGAGTCCTCGCCGTTGCGTTCCCCCGGGACCGGACATACCTGACCCGGCTCATCAACCTGGAAATACCTGCATTCGGTCTCCTGCTCATCATGCTCTCCTTTGACGAGATGCTTGCACTCCTCACGTTTATTGCGGTCACCGGAATATCCACCTTCGTGCTCGTGAGAATCATTGAACGGAGGGGGCCCGCATGAAACCCGAAGGGCAGGGATCGATCATCAGCCGGATTTCCCGGGCATTATCAAATTACGAGTACCTTGCGGGCGTCTATGCACTGCTCGTCATCATCATCACCATCATCGGTATTGTAAGCCTTCCCTTTCTGGCGTACGAAGATCTTCAGGTCTACCCGAAGCACATCGACCGCTCAAGCCCGCTGGACCCCTACGACAGGGGGGGAACGCCGTTCAATACGACCGCCGTGCACGCCCAGTACCCGGACAACTCCCCGTATCTCGGCTATGTAACAGCATATTTAACTCCGCTCTCGCAGTTTATGGCCGACGGTTCTCTCCACCTCGGGACGACCATCGTCTCGCACCCGGGCGGTATCATCGACGAGATCCTCTATAATACGCGGGGCCTCGATACTGTCGTCGAAACCAGCATCCTTTTTGTAGCGTTTACCATCGCTGCATACCTCTTCCGGAGGAGGGAGTGATGGATACCGTCTATACTGCCGGCCTCGGCATCGCCTTCCTGAGCGTGATTGTGGCATTCTATGCCATACTCCGCGAAAAGGACGATTTGCACCGTATCCTGCTCACCGATCTCGCCGAGATTCTTGCCCTCGTGCTCATCGCGCTTGTCGCAACCGACCTCGCCGAAGCACTGATACTGCCGGGGCTCGTCGTCGGCATTTCCGAACTCATGGCCATATCCGAAGTTTACCTGGTAAAAGAGTCTCTTTCCCGTCCGCGGTATGCCCCGCTCTCCATCGAAATCATGGACAGCGCACCCGCCATCCTTTCGCTCGCCCTTGTTCTCTACGGAATCGTACTCTCGGGATTTTCGGGCGGTGCTCTGGCGGCCGTCGGTGCAATCTTCTACTTCATGTGCAGGGGGCATGACGAAAGATTTGCCGTTGTCGAGGCGGTCAGCGGCTATGCATGGGCGCTCTGGATTTTCGCGTTCTTCATCTTCATGGTCCTGCCGGAGTACTGGCTGTTCGGTGTTATGACCGCCGGCGGTGCAATACTCCTCAAGGTATGCGGAAAGATGTCGCTCATCGGCACGATGCGGGGTGGCCACGATGAATAGCCTTGCCGTTCCCGCCATCGGGGGTGCGGAACTCCATGTCATAGAATTCGGCGACATCGTCAATTACTTCAGCCCGTACACGGCGATGCTGTTTGCATTTGCCGTGCTCTTCACGGCAATCGCAATCGTGAGCAGGCCGGAGCGACAGGTCGATATCGTCTTCGGCGGGGACGCGTATTACACCAAGGACATCTGGCCGGAACAGCTGAAATTCCAGCGGTTTATGGCGATTGCGTGCGGCCTCGCGACGCTGGGGGCGGTAGTTTCCGGGGATGTCTTTAATTTCACGCTCTTCACCTCTATGGTGGGCATTACAAACATCGGAATCGTTGCGGCCTATACAAACCGCCACGTGCTCAATGCAGCGTTCCAGTACGGGATCGTGGCGATGATTGCCACCGTCCCCCTCTTCGGGGGGGCGGCAATCATCCTCGCGACGACGGGAACCCTGAGCATGTGGGAGCTCTTCGGCAGTGCGATTGCCGTCCCCCTCATTGCAAAGGCATTTCTCGTGCTTGGCGTAATGGGAGAGGGAATGGCCCCCTTTTACGTTGCAAAGGCGGAGATTACCCGCGCACCCGGAGCGCCGTACGTGCTGATCATCCATGTCAGCTCGCTGCTCCTGTTCCTGCGCGTGGTGGAGATTGTGCTATCGATGTGATAATGATGAAAAAAGGAAATGCTGCCATGGGAATGGGTGTCACCGGTGCTCTCTGTCTCTTAGCAGGAGCCGGTGCAGTCCTGGGCACACTCCCCCTCTGGAGTGCAGGTCTGCTGATCGTGGTTGCATTCCCGTTCTTTGTCGTCCTTCTCGGACTGTGGTGGAACGCGTCGGAAGGCGAGGGAGACATTCCGTTTATCGGGTATTGACATGATCGACTTTCTGCTGTTTGCTGTATTTGCCGGCCTGCTTCTTCACGGCATCCACCGAAAGGCAATCGCCCGGATACAGGGGCGTCCCGGTCCGCCGGTATGGCAGGAGATCCTTCATACCCTGAAATTTTCCTTCAAGGAGACGTGGATCCCGGCAACCGCGAGCGAAGTGCTCTTCGTGGCGGTCGTTCTCGTCGCCCTCGGCATCTGGAGCGCAGCCCTGTTCATCCTGCTCCTCGAGGGGAGCATCCTGATGCTCTTCGGCATCTACATGCTCCATAAGATCGTCGAGCACGGGCTCGGCCTCTCGTCGGGATCGCCGTACGGGAAATTCGGTGCGATCCGCTCCGTCATCTCGGCGGCATCGGAAATCCCGCTCTTCGCAACGATAGGCGCCATCTACCTTGTCACCGGATCACTCCGGCTCTCCGACATCATCGCCTATCAGGCTGCAAACGGTCCCCTCCTCCTGATCATGCCCCCCGTTGCGGCAGCGATGTACCTCATCATCCTTTCAAAGATGCACTATAGCCCTTTCGCCATCATTGAAGCAAAGGAGATCGTGAGCGGCAACAGGACGGAGCATTTCGGCGTCTGGCGGGCCGGGCTCGATGTCGCCTTTTCGCTCAAGACCTTCGTGCTGCTGTATGCCTTCGTGCTCATCTTCGTCGGGGGAATTCCCTTTGCGGCGGTGCTTGTTCTCATGCTGCTCCTGCTGCTGTCGCTCTCGTTTGTCTGCGCACTCTGCCCGATGCTCTCTCCCTACGACACCGTCACGATGCAGACCCTTGCCGCCGGCCTTGTCGCCGTGTACATCCTCGCAGTGGGAGTGATCGCATGAACCTGATATACAGAATCCTCTGGGCGGGAGCCGCTTTCTATGCCGGTGTCGCCCTTCTTCAGGCGACTCTGGGAACCGGACTCTGGCTGCAGGCGGGTGCCGTCGCCGTCCTGATAGCGGTGGTTTCCCTCCTCATGCTCGTACGAGACGAGCGCCTGCTCAAAACGACGGAAATGAGGGTGCTGTGGGTGTGCGTCCTTGGTTTCCTGCTGTATGCAGCCGGGCGTGCAGGAGGTGTCATCTGATGCGGGACTTTTTGTATGAAAAGGATCTCCGGATGATGCGGTTCAATATACTTACGAGTGCCCGCCACAACGCAGTGGCGGGAGCGATTGCGACGCATTACGGGCTGAAGAAGCATGAGGTCATCAGGATTATGATGGAGCGGATGGACATGATCCTGCTTGAAAACCTGCCCGCACGCTATGATGCATGGAGTGCAGCTGGCGACGCCGGCGACGAGACGGAGAGAAAACTGGGCTGTGAGCTGATTTCCCGGTATGTTCCCCTCGCGGAACGGCAGGCCGTGGATCGCATCTGCAGTGACGTTAAGGAACGTATCAAAAAGGGCACCCCGAAAGACGAGGCACTATCAGAAGGACTCCGGAACATCAGGGAGATACTACGCACATGAGTACGATACAGTCGATGAAAAACGCCGTGCGGTCACGATCGATCCACGTCAGCTACGTCAACGTGGGGTCCTGCAACGGATGCGACATTGAAATCCTTGCCGTGCTCGCCCCCCGGTATGACATTGAACAGTACGGCATCTATGTCCACAACAACCCGCGAGAGGCGGACATCCTCCTCGTCACCGGTGCGTTTACACCGCAATGGGAGGATAAACTCGAGTCTATCTGGAATAAGATACCGGAACCGAAGGCCGCCATCGCCATCGGCAACTGCCCGATCTCGGGATGCGTCTTCAACCGCCGGGGATCCTTCGTCGATCCCCCTGTTGCAAAGCACATCCCGATCGCCGCCGAAGTACCGGGATGCCCGCCGCGTCCGACCGAGATTCTGAATGCCGTGCTCTCGCTCGCACCGGTTGTTTTCAAAGATTTCGAGGAGAGAAAGGCATGAAAAAAGTGGTTGACGTCTCGCTTCCGGTGGGTCCCCTGCACCCCTGCTTCAAGGAGCCTGCCCGCATTAAATGCGAAACACGCGGAGAATTCGTACTCTCCGCCGAAGTGGAGCTCGGGTATGTCAAGAAGGGCATCGAGCGCATCATGCGTGGCCGCCCGTGGCAGGAAGTGATGTTTCTTGCGGAACGGATCTGCGGCATCTGCTCGGTGATCCATAATATGACGTACATCGAAACCGTCGAGCAGATCAGCGGCATTGCCGTGCCGGAGAGGGCGGCACTCCTCCGGGTGATTGTCAACGAACTTGACCGCATCCAGAGCCACATCCTCGCCAACTTCTCCTACTGCTACACCATCGAACACGAGACGCTCGCGATGTATCTCCTCAACCTCAGGGAAACCGCAATGGATATGCTCGAACTGATCACGGGAGCGCGGGTTACCTGCGCCTACATGATTCCGGGAGGCGTGCGCTTTGATCTCCGCCCGGAAGACGGGCCAACACTGGAACAGGCAATCACCCATATCGAGACGGAGGTCACCCGGTTTACTGCGATGTTTGAAAACGGCCCCCTCATCGGACTCCGGAGCAGAGGAATCGGCATCCTCACACGGGAAGCAGCGCTCGAGGCCCATGCCGTCGGTCCGACGGCACGGGCAAGCGGAATCGCGGAGGACATGCGCCTTCGCCACCCCACGTACCGGAAACTCGGATTTGAGCCCGTTTTATACACCGAGGGGGATAATTACGCACGCATCATGGTCAGGTTCGATGAGATCCGGCAGAGTATCGGGCTGATCCGGCGATGCCTCGGGATGCTTCCCGAGGGCCCGATCCGGGGCGGCGGGACGGTCGTTGCCGGGGAGGGGACCTACGCCGGAGAAGCGCCCCGCGGCGAACTGACCTACTTTGTAAAAACAGATGAATACGGAAGAATTGTTGATATTTCCGTCCAGACGCCGTCGATCATGAACATCGAAGCGTGCGCACACTACATGCTCACCGGTGTCACATCGGCCGCTGATGTCACCTCAACGTTCATCAGTGCCGACCCCTGTGTCGCCTGTACCGAGAGATAGCCATGACCACATCGATCATCTGGTACATCCGGGAGTTTCTCAGGGCGGAATGGCTCCGCAGGTTTTTCTTCGTAAAAACCGCTCCGCTTGTCACTCCGTCCCATTTCAGGGGATATCCCGAACTGACCGGTAAGGAGTGCACCCACTGCCTGCTCTGCATGATGATCTGTCCGACCGAAGGCGCCATCGAGGTCCTGAAAAAGGGCGAAGGCTGGGAACCGCAGGTCTTTCCGGGCCATTGCATCAGGTGCGGCCTGTGCGTGGAGGTCTGCCCCGAGGATGTCCTCGCAAGCGGACGGATCCTCGATTCCAAGCACCGGGAGGAGACATATTACCTGCCCTATTACCGGATCTCCATCGATCCAGCCCGCTGCATGCGGTGCGGGAACTGCTCGGTCGCATGCCCGGTCAACAAAGAGGCGGACCCCCAGCTCGCGGCAACCGGCACGGCGATCTCCGACGAGGTGATCATGCGCATCAGGGAGGGCGAGATGCGGGTGCTGCACGAGGAGAAGTGCACGGGCTGCAAGACCTGCGAAGCGACATGCCCGAACCAGGCGATCCGTGTCGCCCGGATTATCGAAGCGGTTCAGCTGGAAGGAGGAGCCGGGACAGAGGAGGGCGTCCGATGAGGTTTGTCATGAACACCGGGAGGACGATCACGCAGGGCAGGCACATCGAGAGCAAGGGAGGCAGGACGTACTCCGAGGAGACGGGAACCTGTTTCATGCACCCCTTCGATATGATGGAGCTCGGAATTGACGACCGTGATCGCGTTCTGGTGACGAGCGGATGGGGGACCGTCGTCCTCACCGTGCGCGAGTCGGAGGATCTGTACGAAGGAGAGGTTTTTATCCCGTACGGCCCGTTTGCAAACCACATCACGCCTCCGGGCACTCATTCGTGCGGGATGCCCGACTACAAGTACGTTGACGTGGAGATCGAACCGACCGACCGGCCGCAAAAGACCGCATGGGAACTGATGGAAGAGATGGGAGGCCTGCGCTATGAAAATCGATGATGTTGTCTGTCCGTTCTGCGGCTGCCTCTGCGACGACCTGACGGTGACGGTTGAGAATAACAGGATCATCGCCGTCGACAACGGGTGCACCCTCGGGAATGCGAAATTCATGGGAAAAGACCGGCTTCACACTCCCATCCGGCGGACCCCGGACGGATGGAAATCCATCGCCTACGACGAGGCAATCGACTATACCGTCGACATGCTGCTGTCTGCCGACCGGCCGCTCCTGTTCGGCTGGAGCGGGACGCACGGCGAGGCCCAGTGCATCGGCGTCCATATGACGGAACTGGTGGGGGGCATTATCGACAGCACCACATCCGTCTGCCACGGCCCCTCCATTCTTGCCATTCAGGAAGTCGGCCACCCCGGGTGTACGCTCGGGCAGGTGAAGAACCGTGCCGATCTCGTCATATACTGGGGATCCAACCCGATTGAAGCGCACCCGAGGCATATGAGCAGGTACACCACCTATGCGGACGGTTATTTCCTGGATAATGCGTTCCGGAACCGCACGGTCATCGTCGTCGACGTGCGCGAGACGGAAACGGCACGGGTGGCCGATGAGTTCATCAGGATCAAACCCGGCGGTGATTACGCTGTACTCAGCGCGCTTCGGGCAATCGTTCGCGGAAAAGGTGCAATTATCCCCCCGACGGTCGCCGGTGTGAAGCGGGCGCAGCTGGAGCGGGTCGCCGCACTCTGCAAGGAGGCATCGTTCGGGGCGGTCTTCTTCGGGCTCGGGCTCACCATGACGCGGGGAAAATACAAAAACATTAGGAACGCGATTGAACTGGTCGACGAACTCAATCGCCACACAAAATTCACCATTACGCCGATGAGAGGGCACTGGAATGTCTACGGGTCAAACGAAGTTTTTACCTGGATGACCGGCTATCCGTATGCGGTCGATTTCTGCCGGGGTGTTGCCTTCTACAATCCGGGGGAGACCTCGGCGATTGATGTCCTCGCACAAAAGGAGTGCGATGCCTGCCTCGTCATCGGCAGCGACCCGGCGGCGCATTTCCCGCGGCGGTGCGTGGAGCACCTTGCGGAGATCCCGACGGTGGTCATCGATCCGTGCCCCTGCATGACCACGTCGGTCTGTGACGTGCAGATACCGTCCGCAATGACCGGGATTGACGCCGTGGGGACAGCCTATCGGATGGACGGCGTCCCCATTCATGTCAAGAAAGTGCTTGAACCGACCATCCCCAGTGATACGGAGATCCTGGCGAAAATCTTCGACCGCATGAAGGAGGTAAAACTCTGATGACCGAACTCCTGATAAAAAACGCCTGTGTCATCGATCCGATCTCCGGGATAAACGGCGAGGTCATGGACATCGCGATACGCGACGGAAGGATTGTCGAGTCGGTCGGATCTTCGGCCGATGTGATTGATGCGGCGGGAATGCTGACCATGCCGGGAGGCATTGACTCGCATACCCATGTCTGCGGCACGAAGGTGAATTTCGGGCGGTACATGAGCCCCGAGGATATGCGTGCCGGCAGGACGCAACGCTGCGGGGCCATGCACTCCACCTCCGGGTACAGCGTGCCAACGACGTACGGCACAAGTTACCGGTACAGCGCGATGGGGTACACCACCCTTCTTGAAGGTGCGATGGCCCCGCTTGAGGCGCGCCACACACACGAAGAGTTCAACTACACGCCGCTTCAGGACATGATGGCGAACGTCCTCTTCGACGGGAACTGGGCAATCATGGATGCGGTGCGCGAGGGGGACGTTAAGAAAGCCGCGGCCATTCTTGCCTGGTTCATCTCCGCATCAAAGGGATTTGCCGTCAAGCTTACGAATCCCGGCGGAACGGAGGCATGGGGGTGGGGAAAGAACCTCACCTGCATCAGGGATCTCGTGCCGCATTTCGAGGTCACTCCCGCCGACATCATTACCACGCTGATCGAGGCGAACGAAATGCTCAACCTGCCGCATTCCGTCCACCTGCACTGCAATAACCTCGGGACACCGGGAAATTATGCATGTACACTCGATACGTTCGATCTGGTCCGCGATCTGAATCCGGATCGCCAGTCGCTCTACGCGACCCATGTGCAGTTCCATTCCTACGGCGGTTCGACATGGAGGGATTTCTGCTCGAAAGCGGAGGAGGTGGCCGGAGCCGTGAACGCGAAGCCGCAGATTGTCATGGACATGGGGCAGGTGATGTTCGGGAAAACCACGACCATGACAGCCGACGGGCCGATGGAGTTCAACCTCTACCGCCTGCACCACAACAAGTGGAGCAACCATGACGTGGAACTTGAAACCGGTTCCGGAATCATTCCCGTCTACTACAGCAGGAAAAACCTTGTCAACTCGATCATGTGGGCGATCGGGCTCGAACTCGCCCTCCTCGTCCGCGACCCCTACCAGTGCATTCTCGCCACTGACAACCCGAACGGTGCCCCGTTCGTGAAATACCCGGAGGTTATCGCCCTCCTGATGAGCAGCAGGTACCGCGACGCCGAATGTGCGACCGTGCACCCCGACCTGGAGCACCGGGTGCCGCTTCCTGCGATAGACCGCGAACTCGACTGGCATGAGATTGCCGTAATGACCCGCGCTGCGCAGGCACGGGCGCTCGGGATCGCAGGGATGGGGAAGGGCCATCTGGGAGAAGGTGCCGAGGCGGATGTGGCGATCTATCCGGTCAGCATCGATATGGTGGACCCGGCCGCAGACTACGAAACGATCATCCGTGCCTTTTCCCGGACAGAATACACCATCAAGCGGGGACGCGTTGTATGCCGGCGGGGCGAGTGCCTCGTCGGGGGCGCGAACACGACGTACTGGGTCAGATCCCGGATATCCGACGAGAATGATATCATGCAAAACGAGGAGTTCGTACGGAATTTCGACAGGTACTATACCGTCCGTATGAGCAATTACCCGGTGCAGGACTCGTATATTCCCCGGAACCGCTGCATCGAAACGGAGGCGGAGATATGAGGGTCACGCTGGTCGTCAATGACCGGAAAAAACCGTTCCTCCCGATCGAGGCGGAGGCAATCGTTCCGAAACATTTCCTCAACCCCGACGAACAGCTTTCCGTCTGGAAGGGGAACAAGGAACTGCCCCTTGAAGAGGTCTTTACAAAAACCGTCGAGGGCACCGCCGAATCAGCGGACGAGATCGAGATCGTGATCCGCGGCGACAGCTCCCGAATTAAACGGGTGGGAGAGTACATGGATGCAGGAAAGATCCTGATCGAGGGCGATATCGGGAAGCACTGCGGAAATTTCATGAACGGCGGCATGATAGAAATCCGCGGTAATGCGGACGCGTGGCTCGGACGCGAGATGCGGGGAGGCAGCATCGTCTGCCACGGGAACGCAGGCGATTACTGCGGATCCGGGTACCGGGGAGAGAAGAGGGGCATGCGGGGCGGCTCTCTTGAGGTTTTCGGCAATGCCGGAAATTTAGCGGCCGAGACACTGTCGGGCGGAACCGTGATCATCCATGGCGATGCCGGAGACATGGCCGGATCGGATATGCACGACGGCGTACTTGTGATCCATGGCTCCACCTCATGTATTGTTCCGAATATGACCGGCGGAACCTGTACTGTTCACGGCACCGTCACGGATATGATGCCGACGTTTCGGAAAGAGGGGAGCGAAATGATTGACGGAACTGTGTACACACGGTTTACCGGTGATATTGCAAATCGCGGAAAAGGAACCCTTTTTATAAGGCACTATCAATATATGGAATGATGGTCCGGCATATCTGTGGCTATGAGGCGGAGATTTTCTGTAAAAAATGCGGACGCCCGATGACCTCCACGGAGCGGGGCGGTCTCTGGTGTCCCCACTGCGGGAGAAAAATCACGATAGTCTGTCCGGGATGCGGAAAGCGCTGGTAATTCCCTGGTATCACACCTGACTGCGAACCCAGCGTGCATATTCCGTCCTCAACCGCTCTTTCTCATCCCGGTTGAGATCGCTTTTTCCGGTTTCGTCAAGGAATTTCTCGAGTTTCTGCACGAGCGACTCTGCTTCGCTGTGTGACGGGACGTCGAGGTATGCCGGTGCACGTGCCACATCAATAGCCGCTCCGCAGACGGGGCAGAGTTTCCATCGCTGAAACCGGTCGACATAGGTAAATGTGCGGCAACCCGTACACCGAATTACCATATACATAGCATGCGATTGGTACGTCACGTCAGATAAAGAATGTTACCCCCTGCCATACCTGCTGACGTCGAAAAGCTCCGCATCAGGCAGGACAAAAAAGTCTTCCGCACACCGCAGCAGGTTTTCCCGGTAGTGTGCATCGCGAACGGGCCGGGGAAACGGGCGGGGCCGGATGACAATCAGACGTCCCCCCGCCTCGAATTCCGCACGCACATCGGGATCGTCGATGACAACGATGTTCTCCTTGCCAAGCGTACAGCCGCTCGATACCTGGATACCGTCGACCATGCACCGTTCGGGTGAACGGGCGGGGCAACAGACCCGTGCGGATATCGAAAAGGGATCGTCGCAGAAATGATCGCGCACGTACCGCCCGATCCGGTAACCAAGAACAAGGAAGGGGCCGATATGGGCATGAAACGCCCCGAGCTCCCCGAGCGTGTAATCCCGCGGACGAATTGCCGGCGGGCATGCGGAATGAACCATTATCAGGATGTTTGGTTCGGGATATAGTTATTGGCTTCCCGCATGGGCACCCTAGTGCCCGGCGGCCGGAACGACATCATCCCTGCGAATAAGGCCCTATGGGAAGTTTTTTGGGGGTTCAGCGGCTGATGCTCTATACATATGCACATCGAGATACTTCCCGTCGAGGGGCTCCCCCTCATACACGAGGGCGATAAGCTCCCGTCGCTCATCTGCGACCGCGTCGCGATGCAGGACGGCGATATTCTCTGCCTCGCTTCATCGGTGTATTCAAAGTCCAGAGGACATACACGCTCTCTCGCCGCCATCGAGGCAGGTGCGCGGGCATGCCGGATAGGAGCGGCATGCGGAGAAGATCCCCGGTTTATGCAGGCGGTGCTTGACGAGTCGACGGACATCCTTCTCGACCACCCCTTTCTGCTGACCCGCCTTCCGCACGGCCACGTGGGCGTCCGTGCCGGTGTGGACCAGAGCAATGTGGAGGACGGAACGGTGATCCTGCTCCCGCCGGATCCGAACGGAGCGGCGGAGGAAGTCAGGGAAGAAATCCGTACGATTACGGGAAAGGATATCCGGGTTATCATCACCGATACCTGCGGGCGATCGTTTCGGCGCGGGCAGACAGGGATCGCAATCGGGTGGAGCGGAATGCCGGCAATCCAGGACTATCGGGGGGATCATGACCTCTTCGGGCATGTGCTGAAGATCACGGAAGAGGCCGTTGTGGATGAAATCGCAGGATTCGCCAATTTTGTCATGGGCGAAAGCAACCGGGGAGTCCCCGCTGTCGTATTCAGGAACTGCCCCGTATGGCAAGGGCACGATAACCTGTACTTTGGACAGGACAAGGATATTACACAGAATGCACTGAAAAAAATGCAGAATCCGCTCTGATCAGAGCAGCATGTTGAGAACAAGCGTGATCAGCCCGATCACTCCCGCGATGATCAGTACCGCGACGGGACTGATATGGAATGAACGGCGGTCCTCGCTCTCATAATACGTGACAAGACCCGCCGACGATATTAACCGTCCGCCACTTTTTTTTGCCATATACCTATAATGTGGGAGTCTCCATATATAAATCAGCATCCATGGATCCTGTACAGGCCAGTTGTGTCGTTGAAGGACGGGCATTTGTCGGGGAGGAACTCCTTCTCCGTGATGTCGCCATAACCGTCGAAGCGGGACGGATCCTCTCCATCGATGAGACCACTCCCCGGGACGGCCCCTGGATCTGCCCCGCATTTTTCAATGCGCACACGCACCTTGCCGACACTGTCGCGCTCGACGTTCCCGCATCCGGGGACCTTGCGTCCCTCGTCGCTCCCCCTGCGGGGCTAAAGCACCGCCTGCTTGCCGCCGCAGCACCCGCCGCGATTCGGGAGGCGATGCGCTCCTCGATCCGGAGTATGATCGCGTCCGGGACAACAGGATTTGCCGATTTCAGGGAGGGCGGCGCCGATGGCGTGTCCCTGCTCACCGAGGCGGTGGAAGGGCAGCCGTGCCGGGCGGTGATCTTCGGACGCGACGGGGGGGAGAGGATCGCCGACGGAGTGGGCGTTCCGAGTTACCGGCCGGACCCGGGACTGGAGGCGGCTGTCGCGGACGCCAGACGGCAGGGAAAATTCGTTGCATTCCATGCCGGGGAGAAGGATGCGGACGATATCGAGGGAGCACTGTCCTTCGGGCCCGATCTGCTGGTCCACTGCACGCATGCAACCGATACGCAGCTGAAGCGGATTGCAGACGAGGGGGTACCGGTCGCCGTCTGCCCGCGCTCGAACTGGTCACTCGGTGTGGCGATGTCACGCTCCCATCCCCCGATCAAACGAATGCTGGATCTCGGGTGCCGTGTCCTGCTCGGAACGGACAACGTGATGTTCGTCCAGCCGGATATGTTCCAGGAAATGGCTTTTACCGCATGTATCTACCGGATTCCGCCCGCCGACATCCTGCGCATGGCAACCGCAGGTTCGTCACTCTTCACCGCCCCTCACTATATTTCCGAGGGGAACCCGGCTGCGTTTTTCACGGTGGATCCCCTGCGCGCAAATTTCCGGTACAGCCATGATCCGCTCGCGACGGTTGTGAAACGCATGAACCAGGGACTGATTGGACGAATCATTTATAGTATGCGGTAAAAATAATATACAGACCTAATTTTTGAGGAGAGTCAATGTTTCATAAAATCCTGGTCGCCATTGATGGCTCGGATGTGAGTAAAAGATCTCTGCAGACCGCCATTGACGAAGCAAAGGTCTGGAATGCAGAGATCCATGCGGTCTATGTCATTGAGACCGGCATGCTCTCTTCCATCCCCATCGATAATACGCTTGAGGTTATCTACAACCTGCTCGAAAGCGAAGGCAATCTGACAATGGACGAAAGCAGAGAGACCGCATCACAGGCTGGTGTGGAACTCACGACGCATATCAAACAGGGACACGCAGGAAATGAAATTCTCAAACTCGCCGACGAGATCGCTGCCGATCTTATCGTTCTCGGGTCGCACGGAAAGAGCGAGATCGACCGGCTTCTTCTCGGGAGTGTCACGTCCCACGTCGTAAGAAACAGCACGGTTTCAACAATGGTGGTGAGATTATAGACACGAAACCAGTCCGCGACTTTATGACGGGGGACGTCGTCTGCGTGGAAATTCCGGGAAACAGGGACGATGTGCTCAGAATTCTGAAACGGACGGGCATCAGCGGTGTCCCGGTCCTGAAAGAAGGAAAAATTGTCGGCATCATCACCCGAAAGGATCTGCTCAGGAAACCGGATGAGACCCAGCTCGGGCTTCTCATGACACCGGACCCTGTCACGATCCACCCCGATGCCCACATCCGTGAAGCGGCAATCCTGATGATAAAACACAATGTCCGCCGTCTTCCTGTCGTGGATTCCGGGAAACTCCTCGGGCTGATCAGTGTCGCGGATTTGATCGGGGCCATCGCACAAATGAAGATCGAGGAGGAGATCAAATCACGGTATACCTGCCACACCTTCGCTTTGTGGGAGGAAACGCCGTTGCCGGTCGTCGGCAGGATCATGGAGATCTCCGGCTTCGATGCGATTCCCATACTCAACGAGGAATCGCAGCTCACCGGCATCATCTCGGAACGCGACCTGATCCGGCATGCATGCATCGAGGATTCGGTACAGGTGAGCGATTTTTCAAACGGCACTGATGATGACGAATGGACGTGGGAGAGCATCCGCGACATGCACTCCATATCCTACGGAATATCCCGGATTCAGCTTCCCGACAAACCGGCAAAGTCGGCCATGGTCCGCGACGTCGTTGCCATGCCCGTCAATTCCGTGATCAGCGAATGCGCATTGAAGATGAAGCGGACGCGGATCGATCAGTTGCCGGTGATTAACGGCGATAAACGGCTTGTTTCGATGCTCTTTGACAGGAACGTGATAAGGGTTCTCATCCCCGAATCGATTGTCCTGGGAGGAGTTTTCGACACCTGCCGGATGTAATACTTTTTCAGGCCGTTAAAATCAAATAACAATAACCTTTATGGATAATCGTATCATTGTATAGTCTGAAACCTTTTATTATCTTTATATCGTGTAATCCCGGTGGAGGAATCCAAATGCCTGAACTTTCCAATGAAATTTATAAGGGGACAACGACAATAGGGCTCGTCTTTGATCAAGGAGTCGTGCTCGCCACCGAAAAACGAGCGACAATGGGCAACCTTGTGGCAAGTAAAACAGCAAAGAAAGTATACCAGATTGCCGACCGGATCGGTATGACAACTGCCGGAGGCGTGGGAGATGCGCAGCAGCTTGCCCGGCTGATGCGGGTTGAATGCAACCTCTTCCAGGTCCGCAGGGGGCGCCCGATAACGGTAGGTGCGACATCCACTCTTCTCTCCAACTACCTCAACCAGAACAGGTATTTCCCGTTTTACGTGCAGCTCCTTGTCGGGGGCATTGATGAGACCGGCCCTTCCGTCTATTCGGTGGACGCGATGGGGGGTGCCTCCCGGGAGGACGATATGGTCGCTACCGGCTCGGGGTCGCCGTTTGCATACGGTGTGCTCGAAGATCGATACCACCGTGACATAACCGAGGAGGAGGCCGTTGATCTCGCCGTGAGGGCACTGAAATCGGCAATGCGCCGTGACGTCGGATCCGGCGAGGACATCAGCATCGTCGTCATCACCCGGGAAAAATACGAAGAAACAAAATTACCCGGGCTCGGTAAAAGCCCGATTCAGGCAACCAACTAACATTTTTTTATTGAGGACGATTTTAATGCTTATTGAGGAGCGATTACAGGATCTTAAGGAAAAGATCAATAACAAAATACCCGCAGGGATTACGATTTCGGAAGTCGAATTCGAAGGGCCCGAACTGGTCATCTATACCGATGATCCGAAGAAGTTCGCTGATCAGGCCGACCTCATTAAAATCCTTGCCCGGGATCTCCGGAAACGCATCGTGGTCCGCCCGAACGTCCTCGAGGATCCCGAACGGGCGGCGGTGAATATCCGTAACGTCGTCCCGGAAAACGCCGGTATCACCGATATTTTCTTTGACCCCGACACCGGCGAAGTACTTGTCGAGGCGGAAAAGCCGGGTGTCGTGATCGGGAAGAACGGTGCCACGCTCCGTGAAATCACCAAGGAGATCGGGTGGACGCCGAAGGTTGTCCGGACGCCCCCCATCGAAAGCGTCACGGTAAAACAGATCCGGCAGTTTCTTCGCTCCGTCAAGGATGAACGAAAAGAGTTCCTCAGGACCATCGGGAGGCGCATCCACCGCGACATCACCCGCAAGGAGAACTGGGTGCGGGTCACGACACTCGGCTGCTGCAGGGAAGTCGGCCGGGCCGCATTCCTCCTTTCGACTCCCGAGTCGAAGATACTCATCGACTGCGGAGAGAAGCCCAGCAATGTAAACGGATTTCCCTATCTCGGTGTTCCCGAGATCCAGCCGCTTACCTCGCTCGATGCTGTCGTCATCACCCACGCCCATCTTGATCACTGCGCACTCGTACCCCTGCTTTTCAAGTACGGGTACGAAGGGCCAATCTACAGCACTCCGGCAACCCGCGATCTCTCGGCAATGCTCCAGCTCGACTACATCGACGTTATGAACAAGGAGAACAACCGCGTGCCGTACTCCTCGACGGAGGTCCAGCAGTATATCAAGCATTCGATTACGCTGAATTACGGCAGCGTGACTGATATCGCACCCGATATTAAACTCACCTTCCACAATGCCGGGCACATCCTCGGATCTGCAATCGCCCATTTCCACATCGGGGAAGGGCTCTACAACATTGCATTCACGGGCGATTTCAATTACGGCAAAACACGGCTTTTCGGACCCGCCACGGTACAGTTTCCCCGCCTCGAAGCGCTCTTCATGGAAAGCACATACGGCGGCTCGGGCGATATGCAGCCCGCACGGAAAGACGCCGAAGAACTGCTCTACGATACCGTGTCCCGTGTCGTGGAGCGGGGTGGGAAAGTCATCATCCCCGCATTCGCTGTCGGGAGATCGCAGGAAGTGATGCTTGCACTCGAGGAAGGGATACGGCTCGAGAAAATCCCGAAGGTGAAGGTCTATCTCGACGGGATGATCCGGGAAGCGACGGCCATCCACACGACCTATCCCGAATATCTCAACAGCGACCTGCGCACACAGATATTCCGGGAAGGAATGAACCCGTTCCTTTCCGACTGTTTTGTCCAGGTGGACTCGCCCAAACTCCGCGAGGAGGTCATGAACGCCGACCCCTGCGTGATCATCACCACAAGCGGTATGCTCAACGGCGGGCCGGTCATGGAGTATCTCAGAAACCTCGCATCCGACGAGCGCAACGCGCTTGTCTTTGTCGGGTACCAGGCTGACGGGACCATGGGGCGAAGAATCCAGAAAGGATGGCGTGAAATCCCGACCGGGAGGCGTGAAACAATCGTGATCAATCTCGAGATTGTGACCGTCGACGGTTTTTCGGGCCATTCTGACAGGAAACAGCTCATGAACTACGTGACGCACCTGCATCCCCGTCCCGAGAAGATATTTACCATTCATGGTGACGAAAACAAGACGATTGATCTGGCCAGTTCCATCTATAAACGCTTCCGCATCGAAACTCATTCGCCCATGAACCTTGAAACCTATCGAATGGTCTGAAATGAGACAGTCAATCACCCTGCTCTCCGGCATTTTCATCGTGATGGCAATCTCCAATGCCATCGTACCCGTCCTTCCCTCCTTTGCACAAGCCGAACCCGCTCTCCAGGGTGCGATATATTCCGCCTATTTTTTCGGAGCGTTTCTTACTGTACTCCCCGCCGGCCTGTTAAGCGACCGGATCGGAAAAACTCCCCTGATCCGCCTCGGCCTGCTTCTTACGTGCATGTCGGGGATCCTGATCATACTCTTCCCGGCCGTCCTGCCGGTTCTCGCCGCACGGACACTCGAAGGGATTGGTGCGGGGCTGTTCGTGCCGTCCGCACTGGCATGGATTAATTCGCAGCCGAATCACCGCAGCCTGAGCGGACATTTTATCGCCGCCCTCAATCTCGGTCTCCTGACCGGTCTCCTCGGGACCGGATGGCTCGAAATGAGCATGGGTGCGACGGGTGGCGTGGTCCTCTTCACCGCCCTCTCCGCCGTTCCGCTAGTCATGAGCGCCTATATTTCCGAAGTGAGAGAAGAGGAACGCCGGAAGGTGCATCTTGCGGAGACATTCCGCGTTCATTTCTGGCTGTATATCTCCACCGTTGTGCTTATCGGGGTCACCGGCGTGGTCACCGCTCTCTATCCGGAGTTTACCGGCGAATCTGCATCGCTCCTGTCCGTCCAGATCGGGATGATGCACGCGGCAACCATGGCGACATCACTTGCCGCGTCACGCCTCTCGTTCGAACCGGTGCGGACCGTCCGGATATCGGCCCTTCTCATGGCCACGGCGGTCATGCTCTCCTTCGTGGCACCGTCACTGGGGCTGTATGCGGTGCTCCTGATGTTCGCCGTCATCGGCGGTGTGGCGGGATTTATTATCAATGCCCAGCTCGCGTATCTCGGCGCAATGGGCGTGCAGCAGGGAGCGCTGATGGGCCTTTTCAATACAGCCACCTATGCGGGAATGACGCTGCTCCCGTTTGCAGCGGGTATCATAGCGCAGACATCCGGATTTGCACCCGCCTTTTTTGTAATGGCACTCACAACCGCATCCATGGCATTCACGATCGGCCGGTGCCGGTGTGGCGATGCCGCCCACTGATACCGGGCCCCTCCCTTTTTCCGGCAAGACGGGGAGTCCTCCATCGTAAGGTTTATTTTTTTATTCGGTTCACCTGACATTGTGGGAAAAAGGAATACCTACGATTATTTCAACGATGGTGTGGACTTCTTTGAGGAGAAGGAATACCGACGCCAGAAACGGGATGTGAAAGGTTCCCGGGACAAAATTAAAAACACCCGCAACCACCGGCATCCCGATGACAGACAACGGAAAAGCCAGAGCAAAATGACACAATTCGACGATTATTATTAAGCGATGTCACGGACATAGCCGATTCCCCCGGATACTACATTTCACTTCTCTGTTTCTTCCCGGAGCGGAGCGGCCGCTGCCGCCGCTCAGTACGGCCCGCTCCGCCCTTCGGACACCCATTCCAGGAAGAGGGCGATGCATTCGTCCCGGCAGACTCCCTGCTCGAGCGTAATTTCGCTCCTCCCAAGCCGGGCCATCATCGCGTTTGAGACATGCAGCTCGTGAAAACCGAATCCCCGTGCATCCCGGATGGAGGCGCCCGAGACGATCCGTCCGATTCGTGCCCAGTGGCAGGCGGCAAAACACATCGGGCAGGGCTCGCAGGTGGCATAGATTGTCGCACCGGCGAGATCAATGGTCCCCCGGGCCCGGCAGGCACTCCGGATGGCAAGTATCTCCGCATGCGCCGTACTGTCGCTCTGTTCCCAGACCCGGTTGTGGTCGCAGGCAATGATCTCCCCGTCCATGACAATACAGGCCCCGAAAGGCGTCTGTCCCTCCGAAATCCCCCGGCGTGCGGCCGTGATGGCGCAGTGCATGAAGTAATCGTCCGTCGTCATGCTCCCTTTGCTCCCACAAGCTCGACGGCGGCATGATCTCCCTCCGGCCGTCCCCCTCTCCCCATCAGGGAGAGCACGGCGGGCATGACGATGATGGCCCCGATAAGCGAAAAGCCGACGGTAATCACGGTCACGGCACCGAAATTCTTGATGATATTAAACGTAGAGAGCAGGAGGGCCGAAAAACCGAATACCGTCGTCATCCCCGACACGGTGACCGCGGTCCCGATCTTCTGGACGGATTCGCGGATCGATTCAAATACATCCCGGCCACGGTCCCGCTCCTCCATGCTCCGCTCCATAATCAGGATCGTATATTCCGAGGCCACACCTATTGTCATGGAGCCGAGCGCAGCGGTCATGGGTGAGTATTCTATGCCGAGGAGATACATAATCGCCCCGTTCCACCCGACGATCATCATGATGGGAATCAACGGCGAGATCGCATTCAGGCGGCGGTACACTATCAGGAGAAATGCAAATATCAGCCCGAAACCGAGGAGCGTCATCCGTGTCTTTCCCTGATTGATCTGATCGATGAGGGACGTGAACATGTCGAGTTGTCCCGTCGGTGAGACGGTGATACCCGGCGGTGCCTCTTTCCAAACAATGTCCCTCGAAATCCTGTCGACCAGCGAGAGCGCAACCTCGTTTTCCATATCCATGAGAGAGAACTGGATGACGGTATCCATCGTGCCGCTGACATAGGCATTCTTTGTCTCCCGGGGAATCCGCGCGAGCACCTCCTCCACACCCGCGTCGGTGGAGGGCATGACCCCGCCGTTGTACTGCATGAGGTACGTCACAATACTCGTCGCACCGGTAACCTTGTCGTTTGAGGATACTTCGTACTCGGAGAACTCTTTAATCCAGCTGAGTGTGTCGATATCGAGGACACCCGCCCCGCGGACGTATACGGGGAGCGTCTGGGTCGATCCCATCGTCCGCGTGACTTTTTTCAGATCCACAACAGCGGGCATGTCAGGGGGAACAAAGGTATCTTCATTGGTATTAATCGGAATCGTCTGGTCGATCTGGATTCCGACGATTGCGACGAAACCGAGGATCAGGACCACGGGCAAGGGATGTTTTGCAATTTTGAGGGCGAGGGTCCCGAGGAAGGAATCGTACATATCCATCGCGCCCCGCCTTCCCGCACCCCGCACCTCTTTCGGACGGTACGCGATGAGCGTGCCGAACGTCGGAACCATCACCAGTGCTGCGATATAACAGGAGACCACGCCGATGGTGCAGGTCAGCCCGAAATCCTGCACCATCGGCACAGGGGAGATATACATCGCGATAAACCCGAGCGACGTCGCGATCATTGCGAAGAGTATGGCGGGGCCGGACCGGGTGAGGGTCGTTAGAATCGCCTCGGGCAGGGGGGATTTCCGCGACTCTTCATCGAACCGGGTATGGAACTGGATCGCATAGTCAATGCCGATCCCGATAAGCACCGGGAACGCTCCGATCACAACCATGCTGATAGGAATTCCGGCGATCCCCATGATACCGAAGGTGAGGATCAGGCCGCATGCCACGACCGCAACGGGAAGCAGGCGGTACCGGACATGAGAGAAGAGGAGGCCGACCGCAAGGATCATGAGCAGCATGGCGGCGGAGATGAGTACTCCCATCGAGGCCCCGATCTCCTCTCCCATCTGTTTTTCGAATGCCGAATCGCCCGTCACCGTTACGCCGACACCGGGCGGCGGATCCGAAAGCCGGAGTATGGCATCGATATTGTCGAGCACGGCATTCCGAACATCCGCGGAGACACCCGGTTCGAGCGTTATGACGCTGATGGTAAGCAGTTCCGACGGAAGGTACCGTTCGAGCAGGTAGGGGGGGAGCGACTCTTTCGCCAGGATGATATCGGCATAAGATTTCGGGACTTGGCCGTTGTTTATCTGTTTGATCAGATCAACGATGCTTGATATTCCCGCAATATACTGCTCGTTTCCGATATCGGCCTCAATGCGATCGATATAGGCAAGGACTTCCGGATTCGTGACGTCGTCCGCCTCGATTATCAGCATGACCATATCGGTGCTGAATGTATCCGTATATTTATCGAGAAGCATGCCCCGCTCGGTGGATTTGTCCATGTACGTGTCGGTTCCGGTCTCCATGGAGAGCAGGGTCATCCCCCAGAGTGATACGAAAAAGATGGCAGCAATCGCCCCCGCGACAGCATACGGGCGGCCGGTAATGATACGGGCGAGCACGGCAAAGGGTCTGTCCACGGATATCCCTCGATTTCTTAATAGTGAACCCGGAAACCAGATAAATTATTTGTCGCGAACATGACAACAAAATTTACGGAACAGCTCTCCGCGAACAGGCATCCCATATCCCGGCACAGTCGGATCCTGCCGGGAGCAGCGATCAGCGGTCTCTGCCGGAGAGGGTACGCGCTCCCATACATTCATTGTAATGAAGGCCGCACTCTGAATCAGGGTAGGAACGACATGGCGTACAATGCATTTTTCCGGAAAATTTCCGAGATCGAGGAAAAGGTTGGGCCCCTCTCCCCCCTCCAGAAAATACTGCTCACGACCGATGGCTCTGTGACGGGACTCCTGGAAGCCATAAGCGGCCATGAGGTGGCCGTCCGGACACGCTTCCAGGAAGTGGTATCCGCCGACAGCGAATGCAGCATGTCACTCGATGTCGCGCCGGGGCAGGCAGTGAATCACCGTGTCGTTGAACTGCAGGATTCCGAGACAGGTGATGTCCTCATCTATGCCGTTTCGGATACTCCTCTCGCACGGCTCCGGTCCGAATGGCAGAACGACCTGATGCGTGCAGACATTCCCATCGGAAAAATCCTCAAAAAATACGAGATCGAGGGGCGCAGGGAACTCCTCGACGTAAGGATGACAAAGCCGGATCCCGCACTCTCCCGTGTATTCGGAATCGGAGGCGACGACCGCCTCCTCCGGCGGAAGTACCAGATTATCCATGACGAAGCCCCCCTCATCCATATCGAAGAGATATTTCCACTCTCCTCGTTTTCAGGAGAATCGGGTGTTATCGTAAAAGCTCCCTCCCGGCTTCACATAGGGCTTATCGACCTCAACGGCGGGCTTTCGCGGGTGGATGGCGGCATCGGTGTTGCACTTGACCATCCCGACACCCTCCTTGAAGCCCGCCGTTCTCCCGTCCTGTCGGTTAAGGGGGGCGATCCGGACGCAATCCGGAGGGTGGAAGACGTGTCCCGGGCACTGCTCTCCCGCCTCGGCGTGCAGGGCGGAGCATCGATTACCATTTACCGCTCTCCGCCCCCGCATATCGGGCTCGGTAGCGGTACTGCCCTTGCGCTCGCTGCTATCAGGGCACTGTGCGATCTCTACGGGATGTCCGTGCCGGTGCGGGAGATGGCGCTCATGGCAGGCAGGGGAGGAACGTCAGGGATAGGTACGGGTGCTTTTTCAGGAGGAGGTTTTCTCGTTGACGGAGGCCATAGTTTCGGTGAAAACGGGGAGAAAAAGGATTTCCTTCCCTCATCATTTTCGCAAGGCACGCGTCCCCCCCCGGTGGTCGTCCGTCACCCGTTCCCGGAGGACTGGCAGATACTGCTAGCGACACCGCATCTCCCGGAAACCATGTTCGGAAGGCGTGAAAAGGATGTGTTCCGGAAGTTCTGCCCGATCCCCGCACAGGAGGTGCAGCAGATCTGCCATCAGCTGGTCATGCGTATCCTTCCCGGGATCGCAGACCATGATCTCGATCTCTTCGGCGCCGGGATCAACCATCTGCAGGATGTCGGATTCAAGCGTGTGGAGATCTCCCTGCAGCCCCCCCTGATTTTCGGACTCCTGGCCGCCCTGCGTGAGGCCGGGGCAGCCTGTGCGGGACTGAGCTCTTTCGGGCCGACCGTCTATGCGATTGCCGATACGGGGCTCGGTGAGATCGAGCGCTCGGCACGGGAGGCGCTCGGGGAGACGGAGGTTGCGATCACCCGCACCCGGGCAGATAACGACGGCGCCATGGTACGTGCCGCCTGAGGACAGGGGGTGGCTCTCTCCTCCGAATAGGGGATTGTTCCCCCTACCGGCATCTTCCGACAGAAGGTTTCATCCGGTCCGCCATCAATCAGTTTTCTACCGATGGCACCCCCACCCCCCGTCATATCCGCACGGAATCTCACGAAGTACTATGGCACCGAACCTGCCGTGAACGGCATCAGTTTCGATGTGGAGCCCGGCACCGTTTTCGGGTTTCTCGGGCCGAACGGTGCGGGAAAGACGACCACGATGCGGATGATCCAGTGCGTCTCCCCGCGTTCGGGGGGATCGCTCTCCGTGTATGGAATGGACCCGGACGTCCGGCCGCGTGCCATCAAGCAGTGGCTCGGTGTGGTGCCGCAGGAGACGAACCTTGATCCCGAATTCACCTGCCGCGAAAACCTGTTCGTGTATTCCCGGTATTTCGGCATTGAAAAACGGGAGGCTGAGCGGCGGATCGAAGAGCTGCTCGCATTCGTACAGCTGACGGAGAAACAGGACGTCAGGATCGAACACCTTTCCGGCGGGATGAAGCGGCGGCTTCTCCTTGCCCGGGCGCTCGTCAACAACCCGCAGCTCCTGATCCTCGACGAACCGACCATCGGGCTCGATCCGCAGGCACGCCACCTCATCTGGGAGAAGCTCCGGGAACTGCAGGCGGACGGCAATACGATTGTGCTCACCACCCACTATCTCGAAGAGGCGGAACGGCTCTGCGACAACCTTCTCATCATGGACGGCGGTTCGATCCTCGTTGAAGGGGCGCCGGAAACACTTGTAAAGGAGCATGCAGGAACCGAGATAGTCGAGGCGGAACCCAAACCCGAGGTGATCGCCTGCCTCGATGCCATGGGAGCGGATTACGAGGTAATAGGCGACGTGGTCGAGGTGATGACGGATCGGTCACGCGAAATAGCGCGGCGGCTCTTTGAGGAGTGCAACCCCGGCAGGGTGTTTGCCCGACGGGCGACGCTCGAGGATGTGTTTCTCCGGCTGACGGGCCGGAACCTGAGGGACTGACATGCGTCCCGGATCATTTCTCACGCCCGACATCTCGCGTGCGGCATGGACAGTCTGGCGGCGAAACAGGGATGTCTTTTTCAAGACGTACCGTGTGAATTTTCTGCCGCCGATGCTCGAACCGGTGCTGTATCTCATCGCGCTCGGTATCGGGCTCGGTTCGTTCGTCGGGGATATTGACGGTGTCCCGTATATCCGCTATATCGCCCCGGCACTGCTCGCGATCTCAGCCATGAACTCGGCCTTCTTCGAATGCACCTACGGCTCGTTCGTGCGGATGTACTACATGAAGACATTCGACGCCATGGTGTCGACTCCCCTCACCATCGACGAGGTGATCGCGGGCGAACTCCTGTGGGGTGCCACGCGGAGCTTCATCTACGTCTCCATCATGCTCCTCATCCTTATCATCTTCGGTGTCGTCGACGTTCCCGCCTCTCTCCTCGTCATCCCGTTCTCCTTTGCCGCCGGACTCCTTTTCGCGAGCATCGGCATGTGCTTCACCGCACTGACTCCCGGCATCGATGAGCTCAACTACCCGTCGTTCCTTTTCATCACGCCGATGTTTCTCTTTTCGGGAACCTTCTTCCCGCTCTCGGTGCTGCCCGATCCTATCCGCTATCTCGCCCTCGCCCTCCTGCCGCTGGCCCACGTAGTCACGGTCACCCGCTCGCTTACCCTCACCGACATCACTCCCTTCATCCTCGTGAGCCTCGGTTGGATAGTGCTGGCAACCGCCGTCTTCTTCCTGCTTGCCATTCATCTGATGAAGAAGCGGCTCGTCACGTGAGGAGGAAACCAACCCCTTGAGCATGCACGGCACGGCAATTTTTTTGTTTTTTACACATCCGCCGCTATCTCAGGGTCTTTTGGAGATGTCCATACGTCCCCTGAGAAGATATTTAAATCAGGAATTCGTTGGTACCCTCGATCGTTTCCGTGATATCTTCACCGCGATATATACATCGCATTGATAAAATCGCACAGCTGACGGAGGAAGAGCGTGATGCACTGAAGCGCGTGGAAGAGAAATTTGCCTTCCGCTCCAATGACTATTATCTTTCGCTCATCGACTGGGATGATCCCGACGATCCCATCCGGCGCATCATCATCCCCGATATCGCCGAACTCGAGGACTGGGGGAAACTGGATCCCTCCGAGGAAAGCCGCTATGTGGTCGCTCCCGGGCTGGAGCACAAATACGACCAGACGGCACTCATTCTCGTAAACGACATGTGCGGAGGCTTCTGCAGATACTGTTTCAGGAAACGCCTGTTTCTTGAGAAAGGAAGGGAAATTATCCGGGACATATCGCCGGATATTGCATATATCGCTTCTCACCCCGAGATCACCAATGTGCTGCTCTCCGGGGGGGATCCCCTGTTTCTCTCCACATCGCGGCTCGATGCGATCGTGAGGGAGGTGCGTGCAATCGACCATGTGCGGATTATCCGTATCGGGACGAAAATGCCCGCGTATTATCCGTTCCGCATCATCACCGATCCCTCGCTTATCACGATGATCCGGAAATACAGCACACCCGACCGGCGTATCTACGTGATCACGCAGTTCAGCCACCCGCGTGAGCTTACCGATGCCGCTGTACAGAGCATCGACATGCTCCTCGGAGCGGGTGCAATTCTCGCAAACCAGACACCGATCCTCCGCGGGGTAAACGATGATCCGGACGTCCTTGCCGAACTCTTCAGAAATCTGTCGTTTGTCGGCGTAGCGCCGTATTACGTGTTTCAGTGCCGCCCGGCTCTCGGGAACCGCCATTTTGTCGTGCCCGTCGAAGAAGCATACGGAATCATCGAGCATGCGAAGGCACAGTGTTCAGGGCTTGCCAAGCGGGTCACTTTTGCGATGTCGCATAAATGCGGAAAAATATCGGTCGTCGGTGTCGATGAGAATCATACGTACTTCAAATTCCATCAGGCTGCAGAACAGCAGGATTTCGGAAAATTCATGGTATTTTGGAAAAATCCGGATGCGCTCTGGTTTGATGACTATACTGATCTGGTATCCGAATCATATATCGGGTAGAGGAAGGGAGAACGCACACCGGCGATTCTCCATTTTTCCGGGAATCTTGCAGGTTATATGATCTTCCGGTGCAGCCGCTATCCGTGTGCATCACCAATAAGTTAATAGTGTCATATGTTAACATATGTCATGTTAACAGGTGACATGGTGGTGGGTCATGCTCGAAGTGCAGGGCGTTGTGAAGAAATTCGGCGGACTGGTCGCGGTCAACAATGTGGATCTCACCGTCCGCAAAGGTGAAATTCTCGGGCTCGTTGGTTCGAACGGCGCAGGCAAAACGACGCTCTTAAATATCATATCGGGCATCTGCCGGCCGGATTCGGGTTCCGTGTATTTTAAGGATATGAATATCACCGGCATGAATCTCGACAAAATCTGCAAAGCCGGAATCTCAAAGACATTTCAGCACGCCCAGCTCTTTCCCGGGCTGACAGCCTGCGAAGGGGTGACGGTGAGCGCGCTGTTCGGCAACCATCACCGCCTCCGGCGCGATGATGCCGAACGGGAGGCACGGGCGCACCTGACATTCGTCGGACTGCCCCCGGAAAAACATGACACTCCCCTCGCACACCTGAACATGATCGAACTGAGGAGAGTCCAGCTTGCCCGGGCCCTGGCGTCGCAACCGCAGATCCTCCTTCTCGATGAGCTGACGACCGGCCTGAACCCGAGCGAAGGGACCGAAGCAATCCAGCTGATACGGAAGATGCGGGACCGGGGGATCACGATTGTCATGATCGAGCATGTCATGCGGGTGATCATGGGAGTGTCCGACCGGATTGTCGTGCTGGATCAGGGGGAGAAGATCGCCGAAGGGACGCCAGAAGAGATTGTCCGGAACCCGGCGGTCATCGAATCCTATCTCGGAAAAAACTACGCTCAATAAAGGATGTCTTTGCGTGCTTGATATTTCCGGACTGGATGTACATCACGGGAACCTCCATGTCATATGGGATCTCTCCCTGCATATCTCCGGCGGAGAGATCGTGACGATCCTCGGTTCAAACGGTGCGGGCAAAACCACCGTCGTGGAGACAATCTTCGGGTTGAATAAACCTGATTTGGGAACGATCGTATTTCAGGGCAGGGATATTACGGGGCTTTCTCCTTTCGAGATTGTCAAACGGAAAATTTCCCTTGTACCGGAGAAGAGAGAACTCTTTCCAAAAATGACGGTCCGTGAAAACCTTGAACTCGGCGCGTTCGCAACACAGCGGGAGACGGCCGATTACGACCGGATTTTCGACCTTTTTCCCATCCTCCATGAGCGGGAAGGCCAGCTTGCCGGAACGCTCTCCGGCGGTGAACAGCAGATGCTGGCGATTGCACGGAGTCTCATGGCGGCGCCCGATATGCTCGTGCTCGACGAGCCGTCGCTCGGGCTCTCACCGAAACTTGTGGGAACCGTGCTCGATACCATTCATGACCTGAACCGGAGCGGCCTTACCATACTCCTTGTCGAGCAGAACGTCAGGAATGCACTCGAGATATCGCACCGCGGCTATGTACTGGAGAACGGCCGTATCGTGGGCTCGGGCACGTCCGATGAGCTGCTCGGGGACGAGCACGTGAAAGCCGCATACCTCGGGGCATAGCAGAAAAAACGCGGGTTCCTGCCGCAATGGCAGCAATCCCGAACCGGACCGCCGCACCCGCACCGGGATCGCACGGCATCTGTGTGCAGCCCCATGCTGTTTCCCGCACCGTTACCGGATGACTTCGTGCGTTTGGCCGACCCATTCATCGTTTTTTATAGCGTATAACCGGCACGATCCGCGTGAAGCAGCCGGAGCGGGCTGTTCAATTGGATTAGACTTAAATCAATTTTTATTTATCTTAGGGAAAACCATGCTTCTTGCATGTCACGACGGTGGAGCATGTGATGCGGCGCACGGAATCACCCCCGGTGTATGGGTGCTCGACCTATGCCTGCTTTAACGAAACGCTCGCAAAAGCGCTTGAGCAGATCGCCGCCCGGACCACCCTCGCGGAGATCCTCTCGGATACCACCCACTGCATCCTTCGAAACGCGGAGGTTTGTGCCTGCTTCGACCTCCGGTACACCGTCCATGCCCCCTGCGCCGATATGAACATTGCATGCCACCACGAGCGGATACGGCGTGCATCGATCGAGGTGATCGCAGAGGTTGCCGCGATCTGTGACGATATCAGTGCCGAACGGCTCGTAATCCACCCCGGTTACTGCGAATCGGTGTATGGATCCGGGATGGAGCGTTCGGCACGGGCGCTCGACCGTTCGCTTGCGGAACTCGCGGAACTACAGGCGGAGCGGGAGGTTGTCTTTACGATCGAGAATCTTGGATCATGGGACATCTGCCATTTTCGCGATCCTTCGCTCCTCGACCGGCTCGACGAACTGGGCCTCGGATTCGTGCTCGACGTGGGCCATGCTCACCTCAACGGCAATCTCGAATCCTTCCTCGCCGCATCGTCACCCGTCCACGTCCACCTCCACGACAACAACGGCATACAGGATGACCATGCCGCATGCGGATCGGGCACCATCGATTTCCCCCGTGTGCTCTCATCGATACCGCCTGATGCGACCCTCATCATCGAGACGGCGGATATCGGGGCATTTGACGAGAGCATCAGCTACTTCGAGTCCCTTTTCCTCCATCCGCACGGAGAGAAAACGTCTCGGGATCGGGAAAAAAAATTGGAAGAACCCCAATCATGAAGCCACGCACTGTATTCACAATCGCTGTTCTCCTTGTCATGATGCTGGTGAGCGTGCTGATCACCGTCACAATGGGACCTACGGAGCTCTCGCTGCAGGCGATCCTCACTGATCGCACCGCATCGATGGTTTTCTTCGATATCCGCCTCCCGCGGGTCATCACCGCCTTTCTGGTCGGGTGCGGGCTTGCCGTGGCGGGTACCGCCATGCAGGGACTCTTCAAGAACTCGATGGCCGATCCCTATATCATCGGCACGTCGTCCGGCGCAGCGTTGGGGGCGGCGGTTTCCATTGTGCTGCTCGGGGCGAAGGGACTTCCGATTTTCGCCTTTATCGGGGCAACCGGCGCCACTTTCACGGTCTATATTCTCGCAACCCGCAAGGGGAGGGCACCCGTTGAAACCCTTCTCCTCACGGGTGTCGCGCTCTCGATGTTCTTCTCGGCTTTTCTCTCATTTCTTATGTATTCAGCCGGAAACAGCCTTCACCAGATCATATTCTGGCTGATGGGCGGTTTCTGGACCGTTGAATGGTCCGACGTCCGGACCGCCCTCCTGATCCTTATCGGAAGCCTCGTTCTGTTCGTCTTCTCCCGTGACCTCAATATCCTCTCGCTGGGGGAGGAGGAGGCAGTACATCTCGGCGTCAATGTAGAGCGTCTCAAGAAGATACTCCTTTTATTCAGCTCCTTTATCACCGGAATCGCTGTCTCTATTGCCGGAGCCATCGGGTTCATCGGCCTCATCACCCCCCATATCATGCGGCTGATCGTTGGGCCCGACCACCGGCTGCTCCTCCCCTCCGCAATGATCGCGGGAGGGCTCTTCCTCCTCTGGGCTGATACGATCGCACGGAGTTTTGCAAACGAGATGCCGGTGGGAGTCATCACCTCGTTCGTCGGCGCCCCCTTCTTTGTCTACCTGCTCAGGAGGAGGATGAACGCATGATCGATGTAAACGACATCGACGTCGGGTATGACGAGATCGAGAGGATCCTTTCGCACATCTCGTTCAAGGTCGCCGATGGGACGTTCTTCGGCATCATCGGTCCGAACGGGTCGGGAAAGACGACGCTCATCAAGGCACTCAGCAGGATCCTCATACCCCGGTCGGGTGCCATCTTCCTCGAAGAGAGGGATCTTGTTGGCTTCTCATATCGTGACCTCGCCCGTGAGGTGAGCGTTGTACCGCAGGAGACCTCCATCTCCTTTGATTTCACCGTCGAGGACATCGTGATGATGGGGCGTCACCCCTATCTCACCCGGTTCTCCTCCGAGACGCCGGAGGATCTTGAGATAGTCCGCCATGCCATGGAGCTGACAAATACCCTCCGGTTCAAGGACCGCTCCGTCAACGAGATTAGCGGGGGGGAGCGGCAGAGGGTGATTATCGCCCGTGCTCTCGCCCAGCAGCCGAAAATCCTGCTGCTCGATGAAGCCACGTCCCACCTTGACATCAGCCACGAAATGGAGATCCTCTCGATCATCACCAATCTCAAGGGCGAGGTGACAGTCGTTGCCATCTTCCATGACCTCAACCTCGCCGCCCTCTACTGTGACGAGCTCGTCCTGCTCAACGAAGGCCGGATCGTGAACATAGGCACACCAGCGGAAGTACTGACCCGTGAGAATATCCGGGAGGTCTACGGGATCGATGTGCTCATCAGGATCAATCCTGTGACCCGCGCACCCTATGTCATCCCGATCATGGATGAGCCTGGCCCTCACGGAGGCGAACTGAAGGTCCATCTCATCTGCGGAGGCGGGGCGGGCACTGATATCATGTACCTCCTCAACCACAAGGGCTATCGTGTCACAACAGGCGTCCTCTGCGTCAACGATTCGGACTTTACAACCGCACAGGAGCTGAACATACCGTGTGTAGCCGCACCCCCCTTCAGCCAGGTCGATCCTCCCGCCCTCGCTGAATGTGAACGATGGCTTTCCGATGCCGATGTCGTGCTGGTGACCGATATGCCCGTCGGGCCGGGCAACATAGAAAATATCAGGATTCTCACACGCTATCCCGGCGAGCGTATCATCATGATCAGGCGGGAGGGCGGGGAGAAGGCATCCGGGGATTTCACCGGTGGAGAGGCGGACCGGATCATCGCGGCGCTGAAAGCGGATGGCGCCCGCACCGCAGGATCTCACGAAGAGCTTCTTTCGCTTCTTCTCACCCCGGCAACGAAAACGAAGCGATGATGCGCCGGAGACGGACAGATTCCTGCCCCTCCTGACGATAAAATCGTGGTGTACCGCAAATCCAAAAATATGAAATAAAAACATTTTTAATTGTTATAAAGTATACTTGATCCAACTAAAATTATATGGAGTTAGTTCCAGATGAAGACATGGCAACAGATGATGATCGGTATCATACTTCTTACACTTGTGACCATTCCGGTATCGGCTGATTACCCGATGTTTCATGCCGACACACAGCGCACAGGACTGGCGGCTGGGGACGGGCCGGTGACGGAGGCTGAACTCTGGAGCACCACGACCGCCGAGTGGGCGGACGGGTCTCCGGTCGTCGCCGACGGACGTGTGTACGTCACTACATGGCCGGACATGGACTTCGGCGATGGCGAAGAGCTGTACCTCTACTGCCTCGATGCAACCACCGGAATCGAGATCTGGAAGAACCCGCTTGGAACCGGCGCGGGATCGGTCTCGGGTGCCGCAATCGCAGACGGGAAAATCTTCGTCGGCGGAACGGACAACCGTCTCTACTGTATCGACAGTACCGACGGATCCACGCTGTGGAGCGAAACGGTCGATGACCATCCCTATTTCGGCCTCTCCTGCAGCCCGCCCGTCGACGGCGGTCGTGTGATGGTCACCGCCCGCCACTCCGGCACATTTCATTCCTACTCACTCGACGGATCGCCGCACTGGACGTTTCAGACCGGCGGCGGTGTCTCACAGTTCACTTCCCCCGCCGCAGGCGGAGGACTGGTCTACTTCGCCGGCAACGACAGCACGCTCTACTGCGTTGATCCAGGCGCAAAGAGCGAAGAATGGAATGTAACCCTTGACGGGACGATCATGTCCACGCCGGTGATCGGCGCAGGCATTGTGTATGTCACGACCGGCGAAACGCTCTACGCACTCTCCGCCTCAGACGGAAGCGAGGTCTGGAATAAGAATATCGATGCAAGTTTTGCGACCCCCGCCCTTGACGGCGATTCCCTTTACGCGGGAGCAGCAGACGGGTTGTACCGGTTCGCAGCCGATACCGGTAACCAGGGGTGGCATTTTGCATGCGCCAAAGTGGACTGCTCCCCTGTGGTGGCGAACGGAATCATCTACATCGCCACCAACGAGCAGACGGGAAAACTCTACGGCGTGGAAGCCGCGACAGGGACAGAGGTGTGGCGCTACACCCTGCCTTCGGCCGGTGGCGGCACATATGCAGCATTCTACTCCTCCTCCCCAGCAGTCAGCGACGGCGTCCTCTACATCGGCGCGGAAAACAACCGTTTTTACGCGTTCGGCGAGGGAGCGGCGGCAGCACCCGTCGAGCCCGAGATGATCTACAGTGGCGCTGTGACCCTCACCGAAGGCGAGACATTCGACTTCGTACCATCGAACAACGCATCGGCATCCTACGAAATGGACCGGACAACCGATATCGGCGCACTTGACGCCGCAGCCACCGCAGGCGGGTTCACCTTCGCCGCTTCCGACGAGTGGTATGCCTCATTCGGGTCCTTCCTCCTCGAGGAGATCGACGGAGTCGCCAACGAGGACTGGACACAGCC